>NZ_JCAQAV010000010.1:0-134051 GCF_059617925.1 Janthinobacterium sp. JF4
TTTAACGTACGCTTGATTTCGAGTCAAGTACATTCGACCACTCTGCCACCTCTCCGTTTACTGCGGTCTATTCGTTCAAACTGGCGCGCCGGTTTGAACGAGGCGCTATTCTAGCATGGGTGTTGTTGGGTTGGGTAGGGGTTTGTTGCTGATCCTGCTCTTAAAAAAAACAAAAACCAATTGGGCGATTCGGGGAGCCCCGCGCAAATATGCGCGGGGCTTCGAATCCCACGCGTACGCCCCGCAGGGGGCGTACTCCTCTTCGCCGCCACAAATAAAAAAAGCTCCCTTTCGGGAGCTTTCTCTATTTGTTCTGGCGGAGAGGGTGGGATTCGAACCCACGGTACGATTTAACGTACGCTTGATTTCGAGTCAAGTACATTCGACCACTCTGCCACCTCTCCATTTACTGCGGTCTTTTCCCGCATTGCTGCGAGAAGGCAAGATTATAGCAGCCCGCAACAAAAAGAAAAGGACTATTTTAGGCCTTCAAATGCGTCAGGCCACCCATGTACGGACGCAGCACTGGCGGGATCTCGACGCTGCCGTCTGCTTGCTGGTAGTTTTCCAGCACGGCCACCAAAGTGCGGCCCACTGCCAGGCCCGAGCCGTTCAGGGTGTGCGCCAGTTCCGGCTTGCCGCTAGCGTTGCGGAAACGCGCCTGCATGCGGCGGGCCTGGAAGGCTTCGCAGTTCGACAGGGACGAGATTTCGCGGTAGGTGTTCTGCGCCGGCAACCACACTTCCAGGTCGAAGGTCTTGGTGGCGCCGAAACCCATGTCGCCCGTACACAGCGACATCACGCGGTATGGCAGGCCCAGGCGTTGCAAGATCGCTTCCGCGTGGCCAACCATTTCATCGAGCACTTGGTACGAGGTGTCCGGGTGCACCACTTGCACCATTTCCACCTTGTCGAACTGGTGCTGGCGGATCATGCCGCGCGTGTCGCGGCCATAGCTGCCCGCTTCCGAGCGGAAGCATGGCGTGTGGGCCGTCATTTTCAGGGGCAGTTGATCGAGCGCCAGGATTTCATCGCGGGCGATGTTGGTCAGCGACACTTCCGACGTCGGGATCAGGTAGAAGGTCTCGCCCTCGCCTTCCGCGCCGCCTTTTTTCACCGAGAACAGATCGGCTTCGAATTTCGGCAACTGGCCCGTGCCGCGCAAGGAATCGGCGTTGACCATGTATGGGGTATAGCATTCCGTGTAGCCGTGCTCATCCACGTGCGTGTTGAGCATGAATTGCGCCAGCGCGCGGTGCAAACGGGCGATGCCGCCCTTCATGACGGAGAAGCGCGAACCGGTCAGCTTGGTCGCCACTTCGAAATCGAGACCCAGCGGAGCGCCCACGTCGACGTGATCCTTGACGTCAAAGTCGAAGGTGCGCGGCGTGCCGACCTTGCGCACTTCCACGTTGCCCGACTCATCCGCGCCCACGGGCGACGACTCGTGCGGCAGGTTCGGCACGGCCATGATGAAATCGCTCAGCTTGGCTTGCACCACGGCCAGGGCCGCTTCATCGGCTTTCAGTTCATCGCCCAGGCCGGACACTTGCGCCATCACGGCCGAGGTGTCTTCCCCCTTGCCTTTCAACATGCCGATTTGCTTGGACAGCGCGTTGCGCTTGCCCTGCAGCTCTTCGGTGCGCGTCTGGATCGCCTTGCGTTCGGCTTCGAGGGCGGTAAAACCTGCCACGTCGAGCTGGAATTTGCGCGTCGCCAGGCGTTCTGCGACGGTGGCGATGTCTTTACGGAGAAGTTGGATATCTATCATGGGTGGATGGCGGTGCCGATGTATCGAAAGCACTCATTGTACCAAGACCCGTTCAGTTCTTTATGAGTTTTGCACATGGCCAACCATCGTCATGGCGGCATGCCTGGGCACTCGCGCCCGCTTTACATTTTCTGCCTAGCTTATTGCTTAAATGAACGCAGCTTTTTCGGCAGCCGTCAGGCGGCGGGCGCTGACGGTAACGACAGGCATGTCGGCAGCCTGGGCGATCACGGTGCTGCTGGCGCTCACTTCCACCGTATTCGCGCCTGCGGTGGCGAAGCTGGCGCCGATGGCGATGATGGCGGCGGCGACAAAGGTGATTTCCATGTTTTTCAGTGCGTGCATGATGTGACTCCTGGTTAGTTTGCGTCGTTGACTGCTGCTGGTATGGTGGTACTTTAGCCAACGGCGACGAACGACGCCACCGGCTTGCGACCAGCGGCGAAAAACAGGGAGCGAACGGTGAAAAACGGGGACTGAAGGGAAAACAAGGGAATGAACAACGCCTGGCAAAACCGTAGCGAGCGGCGGTGATTTGTGGCTAGGAAGCGCAACCGTGCTAGAGCACGGTGAGCATCGCAGGCCGCAAAGCGCGCCGCGCAGCAGGTTTTGACAGGCGTTCTACAAGGCGTCCTTGACGAGACGCCCCAGGCGGCCGATCGCCTGCTCGATGCGCGGCGTCCACGCATTGCCGCAATTGAGGCGCAGATAATTGCCGAACTTGCCCGAGGCCGAGAACAGCTGGCCCGGCATATACGCCACGCCGTCCGCGATCGCCTGGCCGTGCAGGGCCAGCGCATCGATTTGCGGCGGCATCTGCACCCACAGCACGAAACCGCCCTGCGGTTCGGACAGCATGCAGTCCGCCGGAAAACTGGCCGCCACGGCGTCGGACATTCGGGCAATGCGCTGCACCAGGGTGCGCCGCATCTTGCGCAGCTGCTGGTCGTAGCTGCTGCCTTCCAAAAAATCGGCCAGCACGGCCTGGAAGAAATGACTGGTGGCGCCGCTCGACACGGTTTTCAGCAGAGCCACTTCCTGCGCGAAACGCCCGGCCAGCACATAACCGACGCGCGACGCGGGGGTAATCGCCTTGGAAAACGAAGAGCACAGCAGCACATTGCCGCTCGTGTCGTAAGCCTTCACGGGCCACGGCCGCTGCGGTGCAAAGCACAGGTCGCCATATACATCGTCTTCCACCAGCGGAATATTGAATTCTGACAGCAGGCCCGCCAGCCGCTTCTTGTTTGCTTCCGGCATGACGCAGCCCAAGGGATTATTTGCGTTCGGCACGAACAGACACGCTTGCACGAGGCCGGCACGCAGGGCCAGCTCCAGCGCGTCGAGCGACGGCCCCGTCTTCGGGTCGGTGGGGATTTCCAGCGCCTTCATGCCCAGGCTTTCGATCATCTGCAGCAGCACGAAATATGTGGCCGACTCGATGGCGATGGTGTCGCCCGGCTTGGCCACGGCGCGCAGGCACAGGCTGATCGCTTCCGTGCAGGAATTCGTCACGACGATCTCGTGCGGGTCCAGCTTGCCCCAGTCCAGCGCGCGGCGCGCCACCTGGCGCAGGAAATTGCCTTCGCTGACGTCATAGCAGCTGACCTTGCTCAATAGAGCGGGTTCGCGCCGCGCCACCGCGCTGATGGTGCGCTGCATGCGCTTGACGGGCAATATCTCGTCGGGCGGCCAGGCCGTGCCCAGCTGCACGATATTCGCCGTCTCGTTGTCCTTGAGCACGCGCATCAACAGATTGTTGATGCCGACAAAGGCCGGCTCCTTCAAATGCTGGGCGTCGGCACTGCACGGGCGGCGCGGCGCCCGGTGGCGCACGAAATAGCCGGACTGGGGCCGCGCATCGACTTGGCCCCTGTCTTCCATCAGGCGCAGCGCTTGCATCACGGTGCTGACGGAGATGCGCTTTTGCTGCGCCAGGTGGCGGATCGACGGCAGGCGGTCGCCGGGCGCAAACACGCGCGAGTCAATCAGCGCACCGAGCTCGTTGGCCAGGTGCTCGTACAGATTCAAATGCGCGCTCATGTTCATCCCTTCAGTATGCGGCTGCCGCGCGCGGCACGCACAGATACAGTTGCCCGATTTTTTGACAAGCACAGTCTACGACGAAGCACACTGTATGCATCACAATTTCGTTTTCCTGCATCTGTCATGGTTTGCCGCAAGCGCCTAAGCTGCTCCTGTCAGCACAACAGGAGCGATGCCATGCATACCGACCACGAATTACCCAGCGAACGGCCCTTGCGGCTGGACAAGGCGCGCGCCAGGGTCATCGAATGCCTGTCCGGCACGGCCTGGATCACGGCCTACGCCCAGTTCGACGATTGCGTGCTGCGCAGCGGCGAACGCTACACGATACCGAATGACGGCCTGGTGCTGGTCGAAGCCGTGGGCAGCGGACGCATCCGCGTGCACGGCAAGGCCGCACCGCGCACCGCCCTGCTGCGCTGGCTGAACCTGGCACTGCCTCACACACTGAATACAAGGAATACATGACTCAAATACCATTGCGCGTCCTCGTCACGGGCGCCGCCGGCGTTATCGGCACCGCTTTCTGGAAGCGCCGGCACGGGGAATTCTCCCTGCGCCTGGCCGACCTGCACACAGGCAAGCTGGCCGAAGCGCCCTGCCCGTCCATGCAACTCGACGTGAGCGACCATGCCGCCTGCCTGGCCGCCTGCGCCGACATCGACGTGGTGCTTCACCTGGCCGGCGTGCCGCACGCCAGCGCCGATTTCGATGCGCAATTGCTGCAGCCGAACATCGTCGGCACGCACAACCTCTTCCGCGCGGCACAGGCGCAAGGCGTGAAAAGGGTCGTGTTTGCCAGCAGCGCGCAAGCCATCGAGGGCTATCCGCTGGACGTGCAAGTGCAGGAAAACATGCCGGCGCGCCCCGCCAACATGTATGGCGCCAGCAAGGCCTTCGGCGAAGGCGTGGCCTCCGCATTCGCCCACCAGCACGGCATGACGGCGATCGCCGTGCGCATCGCCAACGTGGCCAACTTTGCGCCAGGTCAGCAGCACAGCGCACGCGACATCGCCGCCTTCATCAGCGAGCGCGACGTGGTGCAATTACTGGCGCGCTGCATCGCCGCCGATGTGCCGGCCGGCTACCACGTCGTGCATGGGGTGTCGGACAACCGCTATAAACGCTTGTCGATCGCGGCGACGCGCCAGTTGGTGGGCTACGCGCCGCAGGATGACGGTTTTAGCTTGCTTGGCTTGTAAGCCTCAGCCCTTGCCTGCTGGTTTCCCTGCTTTCCTGTCCAACTCGCGCAGCCAGGCCAATTTATCGGCTATTTTACTTTCCAGGCCGCGCGGCACGGGCTGGTACCAGCCCGGTTCGGCCATGCCGTCCGGGAAATAGGTTTCACCGGCAGCGTAGGCGTCCGGCTCGTCATGCGCGTAGCGGTAGGCGTGGCCGTAGCCCAGTTCCTTCATCAGTTTCGTCGGCGCATTGCGCAAGTGCACGGGCACTTCCTTCGACTTGTCTTTCTTCACAAACGCCATGGCCGTGTTGAACGCGTTGTAGCCGGCATTGCTCTTCGCGGCGATCGCCAGGTAGATCACGGCCTGGCCCAAGGCCAGCTCGCCTTCGGGCGAACCGAGGCGTTCATAGGTTGCCGCTGCGTCGTTGGCCATGGTCAAGGCGCGGGGGTCGGCCAGGCCGATGTCTTCCCAGGCCATGCGCACGATGCGCCGCGACAAATAGCGCGGGTCGGCGCCGCCGTCGATCATGCGGCAAAACCAGTACAGGGCCGCATCCGGGTTCGAACCGCGCACGGATTTATGCAGGGCGGAAATCTGGTCATAGAAATTGTCGCCGCCCTTGTCGAAGCGGCGCGAATTGAGGGTCAGCGCATTGTCGACGAAGGCTGCGTCAATGGTCGTCGTTCCCGTCGAGCTGGCGGCCGTCTCGGCCTGCTCCAGCAAGTTCAGGAAACGCCGCGCATCGCCGTCCGCGTAGCCGATCAGGGTATCGGCGGCCGCCTCGTCGAAGCTCAAATGCGTCAGGGCCGTGCTTTGCGCCTTGGCCAGCAACTGCTTCATCTCGTCTTCGTTGAGCGATTTCAACACATACACTTGCGCGCGCGACAACAGCGCCGAATTGACTTCGAAGCTGGGGTTTTCCGTCGTCGCGCCAATGAACGTCACCAGGCCCGATTCGACGAAGGGCAGCAAGGCGTCCTGCTGCGACTTATTAAACCGGTGGATCTCGTCGACGAACAATAAAGTGTGCTTGCCGAACTGGTCCAGGCTGTGGCGGGCCTGGTCCATGGCGGCGCGGATATCTTTCACGCCAGCAAACACGGCCGACAGGGCGATGAATTCGCTGTCGAAGGCGTTCGCCATCAGGCGCGCCAGCGTCGTCTTGCCCACGCCGGGCGGCCCCCATAAAATCATCGAATGGGCTTTGCCCGCCTCGAATGCGAGGCGCAGCGGTTTGCCCACGCCCAGCAGATGCGTCTGGCCGATGACTTCGTTGAGAGTGCTCGGGCGCAAGGCTTCGGCCAGCGGCTGGCGCGGTGCGGTGGAAAAGAGATCCGCCATAATATTTACCGGGTAAGAATGCAAAGGCCCCGCATCGCTGCGAGGCCGGTCAACAACAGGACGTCAATAATCAGTTATTAATGACGTCTGCGCCTTTTGGCATCACGAATTTGAAATGGTTCGCCGCCAGCACAGGGTTTTTCTGGAAGTTCTTGAACGACAGCACCGAGGTCTGGCCGAACGAATCGCGCAATTCCATCGCTTCGGGCACGCCATTGCGCAGGCCGATGGTGATTTCGTCGAACGTCGTGTCCTTGGCTTTCGGCGTCGCTTTCAGCCATTCCAGGCCATCGCGCGTGCCCGCTTCGGCCAGGGTGAAATTCTTTTCCAGGTCGTTGCTGCCAAACAAAATCGCGGCCGGCGAGGAACCGAGCGCGTCGCCCAGTTTCTTCACCGTCACCTGGCTCAAGTCCTTGTCGTAGATATACAGCTTGTCGCCATCCGCTTGCAGCAGCTGCTCGTATGGTTTCAGATAGGTCCAGATGAACTTGCCCGGACGGGCAAACTCGAACGTGCCGCTGGCCGGCGTCGATACCTTGGCCTTGCCGCTGGCGTCCGCCTTCTTGACTTGCCGCTGCACGAACTCGCCCTTGGCCGACTTGGTGCCGGCCGCAAAGCTCTTGAATTGCTCGAGCGCGCTGGCCGAGGCGCTGGCCGCGAACAGCAGGCTGCAGGCGACGCTGGCCGCGCCGATCATCATTTTTGTTGCGAAAGTCGTGTTCTTCATTCTGTTTTACCCTTGTTCGCTACTGGCCGCCGGCACCAGGATTTCCCGGTTGCCATTGGATTGCATGGTTGATACCACCCCGCTCTGCTCCATCTGCTCGAGCAGACGGGCGGCACGGTTGTAGCCGATGCGCAAATGACGCTGCACCAGCGAAATCGAGGCGCGGCGGTTTTTCAGCACCACCGCCACCGCCTGGTCGTACAGGGCATCGGCCTCGCCGCCGCCCTCGCCCGGTGCGCCGCCTTCGGCGCCATCGCCTTCCAGAGTGCCGCCTTCGAGGATACCCTCGATGTAATTCGGTTCGCCCTGCAACTTCAAATGGCTGACGACACGGTGGACTTCTTCATCGGACACGAACGCGCCGTGCACGCGCATCGGTAAACCGGTGCCTGGCGGCATGTACAGCATGTCGCCCATGCCCAGCAGGGTTTCCGCACCCATCTGGTCGAGAATGGTGCGCGAGTCGATCTTCGACGATACCTGGAAGGCGATACGCGTCGGAATGTTGGCCTTGATCAAGCCCGTGATCACGTCTACAGATGGGCGCTGCGTGGCCAGAATCAAGTGCAGACCGGCGGCGCGGGCCTTTTGTGCGATACGCGCGATCAATTCCTCGACTTTCTTGCCCACCACCATCATCAGATCGGCCAGCTCGTCGATGATGATGACGATGGTTGGCAGTTTGTCGAGCGGCTCGGGCGAATCCGGCGTCAGGCTGAACGGATTCGGGATATGTTCTTCGCGCTTTTTCGCATCGGCAATCTTCGCGTTGTAGCCGGCCAGATTACGCACACCCATCTTGCTCATCAGCTTGTAGCGGCGTTCCATCTCGTTCACGGCCCAGTTCAGCGCGTGGCCGGCCTGGCGCATGTCGGTGACGACGGGCGCCAGCAAGTGCGGAATGCCTTCATACACGGACATTTCCAGCATCTTCGGATCGATCAGGATCAGGCGCACGTCGAGCGGGTCGGATTTATACAGCAGCGACAGAATCGTCGCATTGATGCCGACCGATTTGCCGGAACCGGTGGTACCGGCCACCAGCAAGTGGGGCATTTTCGCCAGGTCGGCCACGACGGGCTTGCCGGCAATATCCTTGCCCAGCGCAATCGTCAGGCTGGACACGCCATCGTTGTACACCTTGGAGCCGAGGATTTCCGTCAGGCGCACGATCTGGCGTTTACTATTCGGCAGTTCCAGCGCCATGTAGTTCTTGCCGGGAATGGTTTCCACCACCCTGATCGAGGTGAGCGACAGCGAACGGGCCAGGTCGCGCGCCAGGCCGACGATCTGGCTGCCCTTGACGCCCGTGGCTGGCTCGATTTCATAGCGCGTGACGACAGGGCCGGGGTAAGCGGCCACTACCTTGGCATCCACGCCAAAGTCGGATAATTTCTTTTCGATCAGGCGGCTCGTGAATTCCAGCGTTTCCACAGAAACCGTTTCCACCACGGGCGGCGCCTCATCGAGCAGGGACAGCGGCGGCAGCTTGCCGTCGCCGGGGGTTTCAAACAGATGCGCCTGGCGCTCCTTTTCCACGCGCTCCGATTTCACCACGGTCACGACTTGCGGCTCGATCTTCACGGGCGGCGCGGCCACATGTTTTTCCACGTGCTTGGCCCGTTCGATGACCACCACTTCGTCGCGGCGCACGGCGGCCACTTCGCCCTGACGGCGGTCTTCGCGGTCCTGGTAGCGCAGCACGAACCAGTTGAAGGCGTCTTCGATGGCGCCGCCGATGCGCTCGGCCACATGCAGCCAGGACACATGGAAGAACAGACTGAAACCCAGGCCGAACAGCAGCAACAGTAATAAAGTAGCGCCAGTGAAACCGAAGGCCACGTGGGCCGAGTGTCCCACCAGCTGGCCCAGCACGCCGCCCGGCTCGCGCGGCAGCTGCACGTGCAGGCTTTTCGCCATGCGCAGGTATTCGAGGCCCATGCTGCCGATCAGCATGATGGAAAAGCCGACGATGCGGATCAGCATCTCGACATGGTGCTCGCGCTCCACCTCTTCCTCTTCCAGCAGGAAGCGCTTGCTCAGGCGGCGGTAACCATGCCACACGGTGCGCAGCAGCCACACGCACCACCACCAGGCGGAAAAACCGAAGATATACAGCAACAGATCGGAGAAGGTCGCCCCCAGCTTGCCGCCCAGGTTGGCGACCTTGTCGACGTTGGTGGCGTGCGACCAGCCCGGATCGAGCTTGTTGAAGCTGGCCAGGATCAGCACGAAGTACAGGGCGAACGCGGCCAGCGCGAACCAGCGCGCCTCGGACAGCAGCCGCACCAGCCGGTTGGGCAGGGGCCGGCGTTCGACCGGTTTTCGGGTGTAGCTATTTTGATTGGCCTGGGCTGGTTTAGTCATTCTGGGAAGCGCTGCAAGGTGATAAATGTTTCTGAAAGGGAAATTCCCATAATAAGGAAGTATTCTAAGCCATATATACCCCGGACGGCCCCACGATTCGTCGCCACAGGCGGCTTGGTCTATAATCGTGGATTGCTTGCACAAGCGCAAGACGCCCTTGTTCTTCGCGCGTATGCCCCCAATTCGGATAGACCCCACTCATAGAGAAGCCTCCCATGACCACTACCAAACACGCCCGCGTTTTGATCCTAGGCTCCGGCCCAGCCGGCTACAGCGCCGCCGTCTACGCCGCCCGCGCCAACCTGAACCCGATGCTGGTCACCGGCGTGGAACAAGGCGGCCAGTTGATGACCACCACCGACGTGGAAAACTGGCCCGGCGATCCGATGGGCGTGCAAGGTCCGGACCTGATGCAGCGCCTGCTGCAGCACGCCGAGCGTTTCAATACGGAAATCGTGTTTGACCACATCCACACCACCTTCCTCAACGAAAAACCGATCCGCCTGAAGGGCGACAGCCACGAATACACGTGCGACACCTTGATCATCGCCACGGGCGCGTCCGCGCAATACCTGGGCCTGCCATCGGAAGCGGAATTCATGGGCAAGGGCGTGTCCGCCTGCGCCACCTGCGATGGCTTCTTCTACCGCAACCAGGAAGTGGCCGTCGTCGGCGGCGGCAACACGGCCGTCGAAGAAGCGCTGTACCTGTCGAACATCGCCAATAAGGTCACGCTGATCCACCGCCGCGACAAGTTCCGCGCCGAAGCGATTCTGATCGACCGCCTGAACGCCAAGGTTGCCGAAGGCAAGATTGTGTTGAAATATAACCACACCCTGGACGAAGTGACGGGCAATGAAGGCGGCGTGACGGGCCTGAACATCAAGTCGACCATCGATGGCAAGGTCGAAGCCTTGAGCGTGCACGGCGTGTTCATCGCCATCGGCCACAAGCCGAACACGGGCATCTTCGAAGGCCAGCTGGAGATGCACAACGGCTACATCAAGACCAAGACGGGCCTGGAAGGCATGGCCACGGCCACCAGCGCGCCGGGCGTGTTTGCTGCCGGCGACGTGCAGGACCATATCTACCGCCAGGCCATCACCAGCGCCGGCACGGGTTGCATGGCAGCACTGGACGCCCAGCGCTACCTGGAAGGCCAGGAGTAAGCGTCGCATGGCGTCGATGAAAGACTTTGCCGACCTGAAAGCGGTCAGCAAGCAGCTCAAGGAGCAGGCAGATGCGCGCGCGCAAGCCGCGGCTGAGCGCGCGCAGCAAGTCAAGGTGCAGGCCGTGGAAAGCAATCTGTTCAAGGCCAGCATCGGCGGCGTCAAGCGCCTGCCCGAGTCGGACCGCTACGTGCCCAGCCAGCCCAAGGTGGGCGCGGCAAGCACCCAGCAGCCGGCCCGCAAGCTGTCTCCTGAAGAGGACGATGCGGCCGTGCTGCGCGAGTCGCTGTCGGACTTGTTCGAGGTCGACCATTACCTGGAAAACGATCCGGCCCTGAACTACGCCCGTCCCGGCGTGGGACCGGACGTGGTCAAGAAGATGCGCAAGGGCCACTGGCCCATCCAGGATGAGCTGGACTTGCACGGCTTGCGCCGCGACGAGGCGCGCGACGGCATCGGCGCCTTTTTGAACCAGGCGACGCGGCGCAAGCTGCGCTGCGTGCGCGTGATCCACGGCAAGGGTTTTGGCTCGAAAGGCCAGGAACCGGTCCTGAAATCGATGGTGCACAGCTGGCTCGTGCAAAAGGATGAAGTCATCGCCTTTTGCCAGGCACGCCGCTCCGAAGGGGGCGATGGCGCGCTGGTGGTATTGCTTTCTTCCGCGCTGCAACCCATTCGCTGAGCTTGCCAGCAAGAAAACACAATTCAGTCACAAGTTACACCCTGCACACGGCCCCGTTTGTCACCATTCGGGGCCGTGTCATGTTAACCTGTGACAATTATTTCCTGCTCAAGCGCTCCGCCCATGATGCCACCCCAATTGCCGCCTGGCTCCTTGATCAAGATCATCGAGGTCATCGCCATCCTGGTGGGCGCGTTTTCCGGCTTCATCGAAGCGCGCCGCAAGCGCATGGACCTGGTCGGCGTGTTTGTCGTGGCCTTCATCACGGCGTTTGGCGGCGGCACCCTGCGCGACATCCTGCTCGACAAGCGGCCCCTGTTCTGGGTCTCGCACCAGGAATACGCGATTCTCATCTTCGTGCTGGCCCTGACGGCCGCGCCCCTGATCCAGCACCTGCGGCAAATCGTCTCGGAACGCCTGATCATCATTGCCGACGCCATCGGCCTGGGCATGTTCGCCATCGCGGGCGTGGCCGAGGCGACGCGCGCCGGCATGCCGCTCTTCATCGCGTCGATGATGGGGGTGATTACGGGGATTTTTGGCGGCGTGATGCGCGACATCGTCTGCAACGAAGTGCCGATGGTGTTTCGCGACGGCAAACCATACGCCATCTGCGCCTTCTTCGGCTGCTGGGCCTACCTGCTGCAGATGCACTTCGGCGCCGAGCACGACTTCGCGCTGTGGACCAGCGCCAGCGGCATCACGATTCTGCGCCTGATATGCTGGAAATTCGACATGCGGCTGGGGCGGTGAAGCGCGCTGCTGCGCAATCCGGCAGCTTTGGTGGCTCAGCAGCGTCGGCTTACGCGTATTGACGTATATCAGGCAGTAGGTCGGATTAGGCTCAAAGAGCCGTAATCCGACAACATTGTTGGCATAGACCCCGGCAAGAAAACTTAAACAGCGTCCGGACCGGTTTCTCCCGTGCGGATGCGGATCACCTGCTCCACGTCGCGCACGAAGATCTTGCCGTCGCCGATCTTGCCCGTGCGGGCCGCCTTGATGATGGCGTCGACCACCAGTTCCGACACGCTGTCGTCCACCACCACTTCGACTTTGACTTTCGGCAGGAAGTCGACCACGTACTCGGCGCCACGGTACAGCTCGGTATGCCCCTTCTGGCGACCGAAGCCCTTCACTTCCGTCACGGTCAAGCCCGTCACGTTCACGTCGGCCAGGGCCTCGCGTACTTCGTCGAGCTTGAATGGTTTGATGATGGCGGTAATCTGTTTCATGGCTTTCTCCTTATTGATAATCGTCAATTCATTACTAGCTGGCTGAACGGGACCCCGCAAAACCGTAGCGAGCAAGTTCAATACCGGGTTGAGTAGCGGAGCCGTACTGTAGTACGGTGAGCAACGGATGCCCGGTAGTGAGCTGCGCAGTAGGTTTGGCGGGGTTCCCCTCGTTATTCGTAGAACTTGGAGGTAATCGGATAGCGCCAGTCGCGGCCGAAGCCACGGTGCGTGACGCGGATGCCCACCGGCGACTGGCGCCGCTTGTATTCATTGATCTTGATCAGGCGCGTGACCCGGGCCACATCGGCCGGCGGGTAGCCAGCCTCGATAATCTCGGCGATCGGCCGGTTTTCTTCCATATACAGCTGCATGATGCCGTCGAGCACGTCGTACGGCGGCAAGGAATCCTGGTCCAGCTGGTCGGCGCGCAACTCGGCCGACGGTCCGCGCGTCAGGATGCGCTCGGGTATCACGCTTGAGATACTGTTGCGCCAGGCGCACAGGCGGTACACGAGCGTCTTGGCGATATCCTTGATCACGGCAAAGCCGCCCGCCATGTCGCCGTACAGGGTGCAATAGCCGACGGCCATCTCGCTCTTGTTGCCCGTCGTCAGCACGATGCTGCCATGCTTGTTCGACAAGGCCATCAGCAAGGTGCCGCGGATGCGCGCCTGGATGTTTTCTTCCGTCGCATCTTCCGCCAGTCCGGCGAACTCGTCAGCCAGGGTGGCGCGGAAGGCGTCGAATGTTTGCTTGATCGGAATTTCATCGTAGCGCACATTGAGGCGTTTTACCATGTCGCGCGAGTCGATCCACGAGATATCGGCCGTAAATTGCGACGGCATCATCACGGCGCGCACCTTGTCGGCGCCCAGCGCATCGACGGCGATGGCCAGGGTCAGGGCGGAATCGACGCCACCCGACATGCCGATCAGCACGCCCGGGAAGCCGTTCTTGACTATATAGTCGCGCACGCCCAGCACCAGCGCCTGGTATACCTGCGCCTCCGTCGTCAACGGCGCGGCCAGCGGCTGCGGCACGGGCGTGGCGCCGTCGAACTCGACGAGCTGCAAGTCTTCCTCGAAATGGCGCAGCTGGGCGCAGATGGTGCCGGCCGCATCCATGACGAACGAATCGCCATCGAAAATCAGCTCGTCCTGGCCACCGACCAGGTTGGCGTACACGAGGGCCATGCCTTGCGCGCTGACATTCTTGCGCATGGTTTCATAGCGCAGATGCTGCTTGTTCATGTGGTAGGGCGAGCCGTTCGGCACCAGCAGCACTTGCGCGCCGGCCGCGCGGGCGCGCATCGGCGCGTGCTCGAACCATGTGTCTTCGCAGATATTGATGCCGAAACGCACACCCTTCACGCCAAACACGAACGCCTGATCCGACGACGTGAAATAGCGCTTTTCATCGAAAACGGTCGTGTTCGGCAAGTCGTGCTTGCGGTAAGTGCCCAGCACTTCGCCGTTCAGCAGCACGGAGGCGGCATTGTGGCGCACGCCCTTCTCGTCTTGCAGGGGCAAACCCACCACCACGTGCAAATCGGTGAACTGGGCCAGGTCGGCAGCCAGTCCGGCAAACGCTTCCTGCGTTTTTGCGTAGAATGCATTGCGCAGTAGTAAGTCCTCGGGGGGATAGCCGACCAGCGACAGTTCCGGCGTGAGCACGATATCGGCGCCCGCCTCGAACGCGCGGCGGGAAAGGTCGAAGATCTTGGCACGGTTGCCGGCCAGATCGCCGACCGTACTATTCATTTGAGCAATTGCGACTTTGACTGTCATGATGATGATGGATATTTCGTTCTATTAAACAAGACAGGGGCGCGCAGGCCGACGACGGCGCCCCGAGAGTGATGAATGCACACTACAACAATGAATTATCGCACGGCTATCGTCACTACCCTGGCTGAAATTGGCGAAGCGGCCTGGTCTGAACTGCTGGCCAGCCAGGCGGAGGCCACTCCCTTCCTGTCCTACGCCTTCTTGCACGCGCTGCACGAGTCCGGCTGCGCCAGCGCGGACACGGGCTGGCAGCCGAATTACCTGGTGCTGTGGCAAGGCGACGTGCTGGCCGCCGCCCTGCCCCTGTACCTGAAGATGCACTCGTATGGCGAGTACGTGTTCGACTGGGCCTGGGCCGATGCATATCAGCAACATGGTCTCGAATACTACCCGAAACTGTTGTCCGCCATTCCCTTTACGCCCGTGAGCGGCACACGCTTGCTGGCCCGCGATGGCGCGGCGCGTGGGGCCCTGCTGGCCTTCCTTCAAGCGCAGCAGCAAGCGGCCGAGGTGTCGTCCTGCCACATCCTGTTCCCGCCGGAAAGCGAAGCGCGCCAGCTGGAAGAAGCCGGCTACCTGATGCGTAGTGGCGTGCAGTTTCACTGGCTCAATCCCGGCTACACGGATTTCGAGCAATTCCTCGCCACTCTGGAGCACAAGAAGCGCAAGAATATCCGCGCCGAGCGGCGCAAGGTGCGGGAGGCGGGCGTGGTCATGCGCCAGGTGCGCGGCGTGGACGCCCTTGAGGAGGACTGGAAACTGTTCCATCGCTGCTACAGCAATACCTATGCGGAACACCGTTCCTCGCCCTACCTGTCGCTGGACTTCTTCCGGCGCATCGGTGCCAGCATGCCGCAGAACATTTTATTGGTGATCGCCGAGCGCGAGGGCCGGGCCATTGCCGCCTCGCTGGTGATCCACACGAGCGATACCCTGTATGGCCGCTACTGGGGCGCACTCGAGCACGTGCCCTGCCTGCATTTCGAGACGGCGTACTACCAGCCGCTGGAATTTTGCATCGCCAACGGCATCGCCACCTTCGAAGGGGGCGCCCAGGGCGAGCACAAGATGGCGCGCGGCTTCCTGCCGCAAAAGACGTGGTCCGCCCACTGGCTGGCGCACCCGGCCTTTGCCGACGCCGTGCAGCGCTTCCTCGAGCGCGAACGGGGCGGCATCGATGCCTACCTCGATGAATTGAACGAGCACAGTCCGTTTCGCGCATAAAAAAACGCTCCCGGCCATGACTGGCGGGGAGCGTTTTTTTACTCGGTGTTCTTAGGCTTTGGCGGCGTCAGTCTTGAAGGCGGCGACGCCGTTCAGGATTTCTTCCTTGGCCACGTCAGGACCATACCAGCCGTCGATCTTGACCCATTTGCCTTTTTCCAGATCTTTGTAATGCTCGAAGAAATGCTGGATCTGGCGCAAACGCAGTTCGTTCAAGTCTTCCGGCTTTTGCCAGTGGCTGTAGATCGACAGGACCTTGTCGACTGGCACGGCCAGCACTTTCGCGTCTTCGCCCGACTCGTCGGTCATTTTCAGCACGCCGATAGGACGGCAGCGCACGACCACGCCCGGGATCAGCGGGAACGGGGTGATGACCAGCACGTCGACCGGGTCGCCGTCCGGCGACAGGGTGTTCGGCACGTAGCCGTAGTTGCACGGGTAATGCATGGCGGTACCCATGAAGCGATCGACGAAGATCGCGCCGCTTTCCTTGTCGACTTCGTACTTGATCGGATCGGCATTCATCGGGATTTCGATGACGACGTTGAAATCGTTCGGCAGGTCGCGGCCGGAAGAGACGTTATTCAAACTCATGGGGTTCCTCATTAGCGGATGGTGTTTTAACCGCGTAATTATAGCGAAGTACAGGCAGCTTGTGCGATGCAGCAGCGGCCCGCCGGCGAATTGCGCCTCCCGCCAACAACAGTGGCACGGATGGCCCGCAGGCCCGCGTCACCTGCCAGCGAGAGAATAAACAGGCTGCCGGAATAATAAGTAAAAACACTTAAGTGATACTACCGCCATTCCGTAGTTAATACCTGAAATAACTGTGTATTTTCATTTCAATATCACCATTCCATAAACATGGTTATTGCGACCGGTATTGCATTTATTGCAGCCACTTATAACAACAGTTCGATGGTCATTCATCCCGCGATGTCTCTGCATTATTGCGCGAACATTTCGACATCCCCATCCAAGCTGCCTTCCAGCCCGTCACAGGTCTCATCCAGCATAATATTTGTTCTCATTTGAAGTGTTTATTTGATTCAAATGACAGCCCCGCCAAAAAATGACGCGACCAGAAGACAATCATCAATTCTGATAAACTATAACATTCTGGTGATTCCAAACTTTGTATATTCTGCAATCGACGCTTCCCTGAATTCAATATGGCGCATCCACGCGCCACCGATAAATCCTTGCAAAAAGGAATATGATGATTCCCTCTTTCCGGCCCGGGCCTTTATTAAAGGTCACCGGCGTTATTTTCATTCTGTTTGGCCTCGCCCTGCTGGGCGGCGGCATCTGGCTGGCGTCTCTTGGCGGCTCGTGGTACTACCTGCTGGCCGGCATTGGCATGCTGATCGCAGGCGTGCTCGTCTTCAAAGGCAAGCGCAGCGCGCAACCGTGCATGGCGCTGCTGCTGACCGCCACCCTGATCTGGTCCGTGATTGAAGTGAAATTCGACTGGTGGCAATTGCTGCCGCGCCTCGACATCTGGTTTGTCGCCGCCGTCTGGCTGCTGCTGCCCTTCGTCAGCCGCCGCCTGGCGCCACCCGCCGCAGGCGCAGCGAAACAGCCGCAGGCAGGCAAGACGGCCCTCTCCGCCGCCGTGGCCCTGACCGTCATCGCCGGCGTCATCGCCCTGTTCCAGGATTACCATGACCTGCATGGCGAGGTGCCGGCCGAAAACATGGCCGCCACCGCCAGCGGCGACCTG
The DNA here is from genome assembly GCF_059617925.1 of Janthinobacterium sp. JF4. NCBI lineage: Bacteria > Pseudomonadati > Pseudomonadota > Betaproteobacteria > Burkholderiales > Oxalobacteraceae > Janthinobacterium > Janthinobacterium sp. JF4. The sequence continues at coordinate 17,260 of NZ_JCAQAV010000010.1, forward strand.
GCGCCCGGCGTCGAGCACAATGACTGGTCCGCGTACGGCCGCTCCGGCTATGGCGACCGCTACGCGCCCGCCGCGCAGATCACGCCGGCCAATATTTCCGGCCTGAAAGAAGCCTGGACCTACCACACGGGCGACTTCAAGGGGCCGAACGACCCGGGCGAGATCGCCAACGAAGTCACGCCGCTGAAGGTCAATGACATGCTGTACCTGTGCACGCCGCACAATATCGTCATCGCCCTGAACCCGGACACTGGCAAGGAAATCTGGCGCCACGATCCGAAGATCAACCGCGACGCGGCCAGCTACCAGCACATGATCTGCCGCGGCGTCGCCTACTGGGACGTGAACGCGGGCCGCGCGAAGAACAATCCCGCGCCCGAAGCTGCCAGCATGGAATGCCCGCGCCGCATCCTGGCGCCGACCATGGACGGCACCATGATCGCCGTGAATGCCGATACGGGCGAGTCGTGCCAGAGCTTTGGCAACAACGGCGTCGTCAACCTGTATAAGAACATGGCGATGATCAAGCGCGGTTTCCTGATGCCGACCTCGCCGCCAGCCGTGGCGCAAAACGTGGCCGTGATCGCCGCCAGCGTGACGGACAACCATTCGACGGAAGAGCCGTCAGGCGTGATCCGCGGCTACGATCCCGTCACCGGCAAGCTGCTGTGGAACTGGGATCCGGCCACGCCGGAAGATACGCAGCCCTTCCCTGAAGGCAAGAACTACACCAACAACTCGCCCAACTCGTGGGGCGTGGCCAGCATCGACGAAAAGCTGGGCATGGTCTACATTCCGATGGGGAATGAAACGCCCGACACCTGGGGCGGCAACCGCAACAAGAATGGCGAGAAATTCAACAGCGCCATCGTCGCGCTGGACCTGGCGACGGGCAAGGTGCGCTGGGTCTACCAGACCGTACACCACGACATCTGGGACATGGATATCGGCGGCCAACCGTCGCTGGTCGACATCGACACGCCGAAAGGCAAAGTCCCGTCCGTCGTGGCCACGACGAAACGCGGCGACATCTACGTGATCGACCGCCGCGACGGCAGCCTGGTCGTGCCGGCGCCGGAAAAACCCGTGCCAACGAGCAATCCTGCCGCCGGCGACACCCTGTCGCCCACGCAGCCGTTCTCTGCCCTGACCTTCTTGCCTGAGCGCAATATCAGCGAAGCGGACATGTGGGGCACGACGCCGTTCGACCAGCTCGCCTGCCGCATCATCTTCAAGGAACGCCGCTATGAAGGCCCGTTCACGCCGCAAACGGCCGGCAAGGGCGCCGTCATTTCCCCCGGCCCGCTGGGCATCTTCGAATGGGGCGGCGCCGCCATTGACCCCGTGCGCCAGTTGTTGATCGTCAACCCTGACTACATGGGCTTCCTGGAAAAACTCGTGCCGCGCGCGGAAACGACGGCCAAGGGCGGCACCGGTGGCGAAATGGGCTTGCAGCCGCAGACGGGCGTCCCGTTCGCCGTGGAAATCAAGGCCTTTTTGTCGCCGCTGGGCTTCCCATGCCAGGCACCGCCGTGGGGCTATGTGGCTGCCGTCGACCTGCGCACCATGAAGAAAGTGTGGATGCACAAGAACGGCACGACGCGCGACAGCGGCCCCGTGCCGATCCCGTTGCCACTGGGCGTGCCCAGCCTGGGCGGCATGGTCACCACCGGTGGCGGCGTGACCTTCCTCAGCAGCACGCTCGACTATTACATCCGCGGCTACGATGTCAGCAACGGTAAAGTACTCTGGAAAGCCCGCCTGCCAGCCGGCGGCCAGGCCACCCCGATGAGCTATGTATCGAACAAGTCGGGACGCCAGTTCGTCGTCGTCATGGCCGGCGGCCACGGTTCGCTGGGCACGAAGATGAGCGACACCCTGGTCGCGTATGCCTTGCCCGAAGGCACTGCCGTACCGAAGAAGTAAACAGGTAACAGCGCACTGCGCCATGGAGTGCGCGCACAAAAAAAGCCGTTCAGTCTGCACTGAACGGCTTTTTTACGTCTGAATACTCACATTACAGGATGGTGGCCAGCGCGCACTGCCGGTAATGCGCGGCGGCCTGTTCCGTCTGCTGCAAGGCGTCGTGCATCTGCGCCAGCTTCAGGTGGGCGTCGCGCACCATGTGCGGCTCGCTCGCGTCCGACAAAGCCTGCTCCAGGTGGCGCTGGGCCTTGCCCCACAGTTTTTGCTTGAGGCACAAGGTGCCCAGGGTCAGCGCCAGTTCCGCGTCCAGCGGACGCTGTTTCATCCATTGCTCGCAATGCTCGATCTGCAGCAGCAGGGCCGGCGTGCCGCTCGGGGCCGCCGCGTCGCGGTAGGCGCGCACGACGCGCTCGTCCCAGTCGGCCGCCAGCGACTCTTCGCACACGAGGCGCGCTTCGTCGTGCAGGCCGCGCGCATTCAGGGCCGTGGCGGCGCGGCAGGCGATATACGGCTTGACGCGGTCCGCGCTTGGCACGGTGGACCACACGCGCATCAGCGATTCGGCGTCATGCGACGGGTCCGACAGCAAATGGTCGTAGGCCAGTTCGCGCAGGCGCGACGACAGGGCCGGATGCAGGGCGCGGTGCTTGTCGAGCGAACGCACAAGGCGCAGCACTTCCGGCCAGTTCTTCGCCTGCTGCTCGGCTTTCAGCGACCATTGCAAGGCATGGATATGGCGCGTGCCGCTGGCATTGAGTTCGCGCACGGCGGCCAGGGCCGCTTCCGGCTGGTGATCGTCGACCAGCAATTCCGTCACCGTCATCAAACGCGCCGTCTTCAGGCTGGCATCGCCTTCGACTCTGGCCAGCCAGCTGTCGCGGCGTTCGGACTGGCGCATGCGGTGCGCGGCGCGCGCGCCGATCAGCGCGGCCAGGCCGGCGTTTTCATCGAGTTCTGCGGCGCGCAAGGCGGCTTTTTCCGCATGGCCGAAACGGCCTTCGAACAGGGCTTTCAAGGCTTCGCGCAAGCCCTTGTTGCCATCGCGCTCACGCTTGCGCTGGCGGTAGGCCGCCACTTGCGCCGGCATGCGCACGGTGGCGCGCACGGCGCGCACCAGCAGGTACAGCAGCACGAACAGCACTACCTGCAGCAGCAGGAAGAAATTGAGCGACAGATCGATGCGGTACGGCGGATAGAACAGCACCACGTTGCCGGGGTTGAAACGGGCCGTCACGGCGATACCGATCGCCGCGGCCATCAGGGCGAGTAACCAGAGAAATAGACGCATGGGCTCAGGACTTCGCTTTGTAGTTGCGCACAGCCGCCAGGCTGTCGGACAAGGTTGGCATTTCGATGGCCAGGTTGCTGCCCTGCACCTGTCGCAGCAGGGCTTGCGCCGTCTGCGTGCTCTTGGCGCGGGTGTCGAAATACCTGGCCAGCGCATCCTGCGCGGCGATCAAGTCGTTGCGGAAAGCCGTTTCATTGCGCGACAACAAGGCCATGCGGGCATTGAGCAGGCGCAGCTTGACGTTTTCACGCAAGAAATACGATTGCGTCGGCGACAGCATCAGCGCTTCCGGCGTATCGACTCTGCGGATGCGGATCAATTGACGCACGTCATTCCACATGTCGCCGCTCCAGGTATTGAAGCCGTCGCGCACTGTTTGCAGCAGCGGTTCCGGCGCCGGCGGTCCCACCAGCTTGCCGCTGGCGTCGCGCACGGACTTGGTCCCGGCCTTGGCCTTGCCAGCCTTTTCCGGCGCGGCCGGCAAGGCCGGCGTTTCGTCGGACAGCATCGGCAGGGAATCGACCTGGGCGATCACGGCATCGAGGCGCAGGGCCACGCCCGTCGAATCGACGCTGGGCAAGGCCTTGAGTTTTTCCATGTCGCGCCCGATGGCGCGGCGGATGGTGATGAATTGCGGCTTGTCGGAACGCGACAGGCTGCGGTCGGCGTTTTGCAGGGCGATCAGCGCGCCGGGCACGTTGCCGGCCAGTTGCAGCTGCTGGCTGGCCGTCGACAGCACTTGCTCGATTTCCGTCAGCGCCCATTCGTCGCGGTTCTTCGACAAGTCGTTGTACAGCTGTTCCAGGGCCAGCTGCTGGCTTTGCGTTTCGCTCTGGCGGTTTTCCAGCGCGCCCACCTTGATTTGCAGCTCTTTCGTGCCTTCTTGCACGTTGCGCGCCAGCACGCCCGTTTCGGCATTGCTGACGTCGCCCTTTTGCAGGCGCTTGGCCACTTCTTCGCGCAGGTTGCGGATCTGCTTGCTGGTCGACCAGCTTTGCGCAGCCAGCAGCACGGCCAGCACGATGACGGCGATGCTCATGGGCTTTTGCAGCTGTTCGAGCAGGGTCGGCGCGCGGCCGGCAGGTTGGTCGGCCGCCTGCGGCGCCGTCTTCACGGCGCCGCCAGGCGTTGCATTCGGTTCGGAGAGTGTAGGCATTTCGTTCATGGTCGTGATTGTAACGCGGCGAGCACGCCTGCGTCGCCTGATCCTGTCAAGGTGACACGGGCAAAACCCAGGGCCGCCGCCGTTTGTGCAATGCGGGCGTGCGGCACGATCAGATGCTGCTGTTGCATTTTCACAACAGCCGTCTTTTCAACATCCATTTCGCCCAGCAGCGCCAGCAAACCGCGCAGCGCTTCCGAGCTGGTGATGATCCAGTCATTATTATGCTGCAACAGCTTTTCCAGGGTCGCCCGCAAGGCCGGCGTCAGCGTTGGCACCTTGCGGCGGTAGGCCGTGACGAACTCGACTTCGGCGCCGGCCGCGCGCAAGCCGTCGGCCAGGTAATCGCGCCCACCATCGCCGCGCACGATCAGCACGCGCTTGCCGCGCAGGGCCGGCAAGTCCAGCGCCAGCAACAGGTGTTCGGAATCGCTGCGCGCCGTGTCGAGCGGGCTGGTGATGCTGGCGTTGGCCTGCGTGACGCCATGCGCGGCCAAGGCCATCCGGCTGCCCTCGCCCACCACGGCCAGCGGCACACCTGGCGGCCAGGCGGGCAAGTGCGCAAAGACGCAATCGATGGCATTCGGCGAAACAAACGCCACCAGGTCGTATTCCGTCAGGCGCGCCAGCACGGCTTGCAGCTGCGCGCATTCGTCCGCGCCCTCAAGCGCGTGGATTTCCAGCAGCGGCAGCAGTTGCACGGGCCGGCCCAGCGCCGCGATGTTGGCGGCCAGCGGCCCCGCTTGCGCTGCGGGCCGCGTGATCACCACGCTGTCAGGCATGCGGCGCCAGGCCTTCATGGTTGTCGGGCGTGACGGCGCATGCGGCGAGGATGCCGGCGGCATCTTGCCCACGCAGCAATTCGGCCACCTGTTCGCCCAGCAGTTCCGGCGCGCCGGCCGGGCCTTCGAGCTCGGCGCTGGCCATGCGCGCGCCGTCCGGCGTGGCGACCATGGCGCGCAAGCGCATCTGTTCGCCTTCGACCGTGGCGAACGCGGCCAGCGGAATCTGGCAGCTGCCGCCGAAGATCTTCGACACCTTGCGCTCGGCCGTGACAGCTTGCGCCGTAGCCGTGTGGTTCAGCGGCGCCAGCAGGCGCACCAGGTCGGCGCCGTCGACGCGTCCGCTGCGGATCTCGATCGCCATGGCGCCCTGGCCGGCGGCCGGCAGGCTGTCTTCCGGCGCCAGCACGGCGCGGATGCGCGACGCCAGGCCCAGGCGTTTCAGGCCGGCGGCGGCCAGGATGATGGCGGCGTAGTCGCCACGGTCCAGCTTGCCCAAACGCGTATCGAGGTTGCCGCGCAGGGGCAGGATCGTCAGGTGCGGATAGCGCGCGGCGATCAGCGACTGGCGGCGCAGGCTGCTGGTGCCGACGACGGCGCCATGCGGCAGCTCGGCCAGGCTGGCGTAATCGTTCGACACGAACGCGTCGCGCGGGTCTTCGCGCTCGAGGATGGCGGCCAGGGCAAAGCCTTCCGGCAACTCCATCGGCACGTCTTTCAGCGAATGCACGGCCAGGTCGGCGCGCCCCTCTTCCATCGCCACTTCCAGCTCCTTGACGAACAGGCCCTTGCCGCCTACCTTGGACAGGGCGCGGTCCAGAATCTGGTCGCCGCGTGTGGTCATGCCGAGAATTTCAACGCTACACTGCGGATACAGGGCGGCCAGGCGCGCGCGCACGTGTTCAGCTTGCCACATGGCAAGGCGGCTCTCGCGCGTGGCGATCACCAGGCGGGCGGGTATCATCGGCGTCAATTCGTTCGGGGTCAATTCGGATGCTTTCAAAACAAGGTTCTTTCGCTGTCGTTGTCGTTTTTCGTTGCCATTTCGCCGGACGTGATACCGATATGTATCGAAATGGCGCCCGGCGTCGCTATAATCGTTATCCCTTTGCCTACACGGCCAAGTCAGGCTAGCGTCCATGTTCAAGACCACAAATTTTATCATGCGCCCCCTCCCCTCTGCGGCCAAACGCCCGGTGCGATCCACATTCCCTTGCTTTTACACTTACTTTGGTTCTTTATTATGCTCAATGACGCAGTAGCACCAGAAATAGTCCCGGCCGCCGGCTCCGACAAGGACGCGCCGCTGAAGGAAGACATCCGCCTGCTGGGCCGCCTGCTGGGCGACGTGCTGCGCGAACAGGAAGGCGACGCCGTCTTCCATGTGGTGGAAACCATACGCCAGACGTCCGTGCGCTTCCGCCGTGAAGCGGACGCGGGCGCCGCGCTGGAACTCGACGCCATGCTCAAGGAACTGAGCCGCGAACAGACGATTTCCGTCGTGCGCGCCTTTTCCTATTTTTCGCACCTGGCCAACATTGCGGAAGACCAGCACCACATCCGCCGCCGCCGCGCCCACCTGCTGGCCGGTTCCCCGGCGCAAAAGGGCAGCGTCAGCTTCGCGCTGAAAAAACTGCGTGCCGCCGGCGTGCCGCGCAAGACCGTCGACACCTTCTTCCAGGACGCCCTGATCGCCCCCGTGCTGACGGCCCACCCGACGGAAGTGCAGCGCAAGAGCATCCTCGACGCCGAGCACGACATCGCCCGCCTGCTGGCCGAACGCGACGCGCCACAGACGCCGAAAGAGCGGCAAGCCAATATGCAGCTGCTGCGCTCGCGCGTGGCCACCCTGTGGCAGACGCGCATGTTGCGCTACTCGAAGCTGACGGTGGCCGACGAAATCGAAAACGCCCTGTCCTACTACCGCATCACCTTCCTGCGCGAACTGCCGGGCCTGTATGACGACATCGAGGACGACATCGCCGCCGAGTACCCGAACGGCGACGGCACCATCGAACCGATCAACGCCGCCTACGTGCAGATGGGCAGCTGGATCGGCGGCGACCGCGACGGCAACCCGAACGTGAATGCGGGCACCATGCAGCACGCGCTGGCGCGCCACGCCACCACCATCCTCGACTTTTACCTCGACGAAGTGCACGCGCTGGGCGCGGAATTGTCCGTCTCGACCCTGATGGTGGGCGTGAGCGCCGAACTGCAGGCGCTGGCCGACCAGTCGCCGGACGCCTCGCCGCACCGCAGCGACGAGCCATACCGCCGCGCCCTGATCGGCATCTATGCGCGCCTGGCCGCCACGGCGCGCGCGCTGGGCGCCACCAACATCCTGCGCAAGGAAGTGGGGCCGGCCGCGGCCTATCCGGACGCGGCCGCCTTCGTGCAAGACTTGCGCACCATCGTCGCCTCGCTGGAAACGCACCACGGCATCGCCCTCGTGCGCCCGCGCCTGGCTACCCTTGCCCGCGCGGCCGACATCTTCGGTTTCCACCTGGCGTCGCTGGACATGCGGCAGACTTCCGACGTGCACGAGCGCGTGCTGGCCGACCTGTTCGCGAAAAGCGGCGTGGCGGCCGACTACACGGCCCTGTCCGAAGAAGACAAGCAAGCGCTGCTGCTGAACGAACTGGCCCAGCCGCGTCTGCTGTACTCGCCCTACATCGCCTACGCCGCGGAAACGGATTCCGAACTGGCGATTTTGCGCGCGGCGCGCGACATCCGCCAGCGCTACGGCGCGCGGGCGATTCGCAACTACATCATTTCACACACGGAAACCGTGTCCGATTTGCTGGAAGTATTGCTGCTGCAAAAAGAAACGGGCTTGCTGCGCACCGACTGGCGCATCACTGACGAGATGGGCGGCGACGGCGACAGCACCTGCGAGCTGATGGTCATCCCCCTGTTCGAGACGATACCCGACCTGCAGCGCGCGGCCGGCATCATGAGCCAGGTCATGGCCTTGCCGTTGGTCAAGCAATTGATTGCCAAGCAGGGACAGTTGCAGGAAGTCATGCTCGGCTATTCCGATTCGAACAAGGATGGCGGCTTCCTCACGTCGAACTGGGAACTGTACAAGGCGGAACTGGCGCTGGTGGCGGACTTCCGGAAGGCCGGCGTCAAGCTGCGCCTGTTCCATGGCCGCGGCGGCACCGTAGGCCGTGGCGGCGGACCCAGCTACGAAGCCATCCTGGCCCAGCCGCCGGGCACCGTCAACGGCCAGATCCGGCTGACGGAACAAGGCGAGATCATCGCCTCGAAGTTTTCCAACGCGGAAATCGGCCGGCGCAACCTGGAATTGCTGGTAGCCGCCACCCTGGAAGCGAGCCTGGCGCCGCACGAAGCCAATCCGGCCCGCAACAGCCAGCTGGCGCAGTTCGAAGCCGTGATGGCGCAGCTGTCGGACCTCGCCTATCACGCCTACCGCGACCTCGTGTATGAAACGCCGGGGTTTACGGAGTATTTCTTCTCGGCCACGCCGATTGCGGAAATCGCCGAGCTGAACCTCGGTTCGCGCCCCGCTTCGCGCAAGGCCAACCAGCGCATCGAAGACTTGCGCGCCATTCCCTGGGGCTTTTCCTGGGGCCAGTGCCGCTTGCTGCTGCCGGGCTGGTTCGGCTTCGGCAGCGCCATCGAGGCCTGGATCAAGCAGGCTGACGGCGCCGCGAAAGATGACAGGATCGCCACCCTGCGCGCCATGTATGCCGAATGGCCATTCTTTGCCACCCTGCTGTCGAACATGGACATGGTGCTGGCCAAGACAGACCTGGCGATTGCCTCGCGCTATGCGGAACTGGTGGCGGACCAGGACTTGCGCGAGCGCATCTACAAGCGCATCACGGACGAGCATGGCAACACCTTGCGCTGCCTGGAGCTGATCACCGGCAACACCGAGCGCCTGGCGGGCAATCCGCTGCTGGCCCGCTCGATCCAGAACCGCTTCGCCTATCTCGACCCGCTGAACCACTTGCAGGTGGAGTTGATCAAGCGCAACCGCGCCCTGTCGGCGCAAAGCCGGATCGACGAAAGGGTGCACCGCGGCATCCAGCTGTCGATCAATGGTGTCGCGGCAGGCCTGCGCAACACGGGCTGATCGCGGCTAGCCGTCTGTGGCAGGCAGGGGCCGGCACCGCAAGGGCCGGCCCTTTTGCTTGCTTAATGACAAAATATTCTCAAGAAAGCAACAATTGGTATTACACTAGCGTCGGATACCTTCCCCACTCCGGCCCCATGCACACCGCAGCGGCCAACCATGACGCCAGGGACGCGGATGAGCAAATGGTCGATTGAAACGCTGGGCGCGGCATGCGCCGCCCTCATTCTCATCATGCTGGGCTGGCTGGCCGGCGCGGCCTGGCCGGAGCTCGACTTCTGGGAGCACGTCTGGCTGACCCTGCTGCTGGCCGCTGCCGCCGGCGCGGTCGTCTGGCTGATGCGCACGCTGCGCAGCCACCTGGCCATGACGCGCGCGCAGCTCGACGATAGTCTCATGCGCTACCAGCACCTGAGCGAAACGGCGCAGGATGGCATGTGGCAGACGGATGCGCATGGCCGCATCCTGTACGTCAACCAGCGCCTGTGCGACATGCTGGGCGTTCCCGCCGAACAGCTGCTGGACCACTCGATGGACGAATTCCACGACGAGGCCACCTTGCTGCGCCTGTGCCCGCTGCGCCAGACGGCGACCGATAGCTGCATGGGAGAACTGCAGTACCGGCATGGCGACGGCACGGAGCGCTGGGCCATGCTCAGCGGACGCCGCCTGTACGACCGGCACGGCACCCTGACGGGCGCGCTGGTCATGGCTGGCGACATCACGGAACAGAAGCGGGCCGAACACGCGTTGAGCCTGGCCCATGCGGAGCTGGAAAGCCGCGTGGCCTTGCGCACGGCCCAGTTGCTCGATGCCAATCTCCAGCTGTCCGCGGAAATCGCCATGCGCGCGCAGACGGAAGCGGCCCTGGCGCGCAGCGAAGAGCGGCTGCAGGACATCATTTCCATGATGCCCCTGTCGCTGTTCCTGAAAGATGCCGCTTCGCGCATGCTGCTGATGAACCAGGCCTGCGAACAGCAATGGGGCGTGCGATTCCAGGATATCGCCGAGGGACGCGACGTGCAGCACTTCCCCGCGGAGCAGACCCAGGGATTCCACGCGGCGGACCAGGAAGCGTTTGCCAGCCGCCAGGTGGTGATCCGCGAAGAACTGGTATGGAATGCGCGGCTGCAGGAAAACCGCCTGCTGCAGACGCATAAAAAACCCATCTTCGATGCGCAAGGGCGGCCGCAGATGATCATCGCCATGGGCATCGACATCACGGAAAGCAAGCGCAACGAGGAAAACCTGCAGCGCACCCTGGCGCAGCTGCGCGAACTGACCGACCACCAGCAGACCATCAAGGAAGAGGAAAGGCGCCGCATCGCGCTCGACATTCATGACGACCTGGGCCAGAACCTGATGGTGCTGCGCATCGACGTGTCGCTGCTGCATGCGCGCACGGCCAGGACCCACCCGCGCCTGCACCGCCACGCCCAGCGCGTGCTCGACACCATCGACGCCACCATCCGCTCCGTGCGCACGATCATCAATGACTTGCATCCCAGTACCCTGGAGCTAGGACTGGGGCCGGCGGCCGAATGGCTGATACGCCAGATGGAAAGCCGCGGCGCCATCCGCTACCAGCTCTCGCTCGACAGCCAAGTGCCCGACCTGGGCCTGGACCAGCGCCAGACGTCGGCCATCTTCCGAGTGCTGCAGGAATCGCTGTCGAACATCGTGCGCCACGCGCAGGCCAGCGAAGTGGAGGTGGCGCTGGCGCAGGATACGGATGCCATCGTGCTGCGCATCAGCGACAACGGCATCGGCATGCAGCCGGACGACCATGGCAAGAAGGCCGCCTTCGGCCTGAAAAGCATACGCGAACGCGTCCACGCGCTGGGCGGCGAACTGCGCATCGACAGCCAGGCGGGCCAGGGCACGGCGCTGGCCATCCGTCTGCCCGTCGCCAAAAGCCAGCCCATCGAAGCCTAAGTAACCCCCAATAGATTATTGTGATTTCTGGCTTCCATATCCGGCGCTCTGCGGCGTTACCCGCTGCTAGCAGTGCTCGCACTGCTAGCAGCGGGCGCCCTGCATGGCATCCGGTTCTGTTCTTCATAAATTCACAATAATTTCCTGAGGATTACTTAGGGCAATTCCAAGACGAAAAAAAAGAGGCTTGCGCCTCTTTTTTGTGACTGATTAGTTTTGCGTCAGGAAAGTTTTCAGCTTGTCCGAACGCGAAGGCTGGCGCAGCTTGCTCATGGCTTTCGCTTCGATCTGGCGGATGCGCTCGCGCGTCACGTCGAACTGCTTGCCCACTTCTTCCAAGGTGTGGTCATTCGACATTTCCACGCCGTAGCGCATGCGCAGCACTTTCGCTTCGCGCGGCGTCAGGGAATCGAGCACTTCCTTGATGACGTTGCGCATCGACGCATGCAGTGCGGCGTCCAGCGGCGCCAGGGTGGTGTTGTCTTCGATGAAGTCGCCCAGTTGCGAATCGCCATCTTCGCCCATCGGCGTTTCCATGGAAATCGGCTCTTTCGCGATCTTCATGATCTCCCGCACCTTGTTTTCCGGCATTTCCATCTTGACGGCCAGAGTCGCCAGATCCGGTTCGCTGCCCGTTTCCTGCATGATCTGGCGCGAGATGCGGTTCATCTTGTTGATCGTTTCGATCATGTGCACCGGCACGCGGATGGTGCGGGCCATGTCGGCGATCGAACGCGTGATGGCCTGGCGGATCCACCAGGTGGCGTAGGTCGAGAACTTGTAGCCGCGGCGGTATTCGAATTTATCGACCGCCTTCAGCAGACCGATGTTGCCTTCCTGGATCAGGTCGAGGAATTGCAAGCCGCGGTTGATGTATTTCTTGGCGATCGAAATGACCAGGCGCAAGTTGGCCACCGTCATTTCGCGTTTTGCGTGACGCGCGCGCTTTTCGCCGGCAGCCATCTGCTTGTTGATCTTGCGCAAGTCCGCCAGCGGCAAGGCCACGCGGGCTTGCAAGTCGATCATCTTCTTTTGCAGTTCCTTGACGGCAGGCACGTTGCGGCTGAGGATGGCGCTGTACGGATACTTGCAATCGACTTCGCGGTCGACCCATTCCAGGTCACATTCATTGCCCGGGAACACCTTGATGAAGTGGGCGCGCGGCATGCCGCATTTGTTCACGCACAGTTCCAGCACGGCGCGCTCGATGTGGCGCACTTCTTCCATCTGGCCGCGCAGGGTGTCGCACAGCTTTTCGACGACCTTGGCCGTGAAGCGGATGCCCAGCAATTCCTGCGAAATGGCTTCCTGCGCCTTGATGTAGGCTTTCGAGTTGTAGCCCTCGGGCGCCTTGCGCATCTTCTCGTACTGCGTCGAAATGACGTTGAATTTCTCCAACGCATTCTTTTTCAGCTGCGCCAGCTGTTCGCTGGAGAAACCGGCCGCGCCGCCATTGGCGTCGCCGTCTTCTTCCTCGGCTTCTTCTTCCTCTTCCTCGTCGTCACCGCTGGCGGCTGCGGCCGGGGCGGGAGCGGCGGCCGGTGCCGGGGCATTGCTTTCGTTCAAGTCGACAAAGCCATCGACCACTTCATCGACCTTGATTTCGTCGCGCGCGATTTTCTGCGACAGGGCAACGATTTCGCCGATGGTGGTGGGGCAGGCGGAAATGGCCTGGATCATGTCTTTCAGGCCGCCTTCGATGCGCTTGGCGATCTCGATCTCGCCTTCGCGCGTCAGCAGCGCCACGGCGCCCATTTCACGCATATACATGCGCACGGGGTCGGTGGTGCGGCCGAAGTCGGAGTCAACCGTCGACAAGGCGGTAGCGGCAGCCGCTTCCACTTCATCGTCGCTGGTGACGGTGGCGACGTTGTCAGTCAACAACAGGCTTTCCGCGTCAGGGGCGCGCTCGTAGACGGCGATGCCCATGTCGTTGAAGGTGGCGATGATGCCTTCGATGGCTTCCGGATCGATGATGTTTTCCGGCAATTGGTCATTGATCTCGGCATAGGTGAGGAAACCGCGCTCCTTGCCCATGTTGATCAAGCCCGTGATCTGCTTGCGGCGGCGCTCCAGATCCGCTGCCGATGCTTCCGGATCGCCCAGCGCGTCCGCCAGGCCGCCCTTGGCCTTGCGGTCGCGCGCTTTCGACACGGCCTTCAGTTCGGCGCGCTCGACGGCGTTGAGTGCTGCCACTTCATCGTTTTCCGGCGTGAATTCGCTAGGCTTGCGGCCACGGCGGCCTGGCACCTTGACGGTTGGCAGGAAATAATTCGAGGTATCGATGGCGGCCAGGGCATCGGCGTCCGTGGTCTTGCTGACCACTTGCGCGCCGGTGATGATGGTCACGGGTGCCGCTTCAGGCTTGGCGCGCACGACTTTTGTACGGGCTGCCGTCACCACTTTATTCGTGGCGGCGCTTTCGCTGACCTTGCGCGGCGCGGCCGGGGCCTTGGCGCCGGGGGCGATCTTCACGCTTGGCGTCTTGGCCGGTGCGGCTTCGGCGGCCTCGGCCACGTCGGCAACAGCCTCGGCGGCTGGCGCGCTGAAGGCCGCTTCCGCAGCCGGCTCGGCCGGTGGCACGGCAGCCAGGCGCGAGCGGCTTTTCTTCACCACGGTGACGACGGTCGGCGCCGTCGTGACGGTGGCTTCCGGATTCGCTTGCGCATTATCGATGAAGTAAGATAAAGTCGTTTTGGGTACGGCAAGTGGTGCCGCGGCTGGGCGTGGCGCCTTGGCGGACAACGTTAAAGTTTTTGGCGTATTCTTCATGAGATATCTCTTAATGCGAGACCAGATGGTGTCGGCGCGAAGTGAATGATTCCACCTAAGCCTGCGAAACCGGACTCGATGGAGCGTATTGTTGCGGCTGCCGTATTAACGGCAGCGGCGCCTGTCTATCGGGACGTTCACAGCCCGCGCATCCGGCATGAGGAGCGGCGGGGCCGAACGGCGAGGGCCGAAGCCGGGTCAGATAAATAAGCGATGTACATTGCGGAATGAAAAAAAGCCCGTACCAGAACGGGCTTGAATCTATTGTTGTTCAGTGAAGACACAGCGGAGAGCAAGATTATGCACGAAGGCCAGTTATCTGGATAATTGATAAGCAAAATATCTGATATCAAAAATATCAATAATCGTGGCCCTGCACCGCACTGCTCCTATCCCCTGCACACCTGAGCCAGACCGTCAAATACGGGGTCCAGTCATCAGCGCAAGCGGACATTATACACATTTCCCGCATTTCGCGCTTGGCATGGCCAGCCACGCGCACGCAGATCGCAGCGCAAGTTGCCAAAAAAGACAATGCACTTGCCTGTGGCGCGTGCTATGCTCCCCTTTTATAGCCCAACCAATGATGTCGATGACCAGCTCCACGCCAGACCAGCAAGCCACCACTCCTGACACGCCAGTCGATGCAGCCCCAGCGGCGGCACCGGCCGCAGCGACCACGCCGGCGCCTGCCGGCCTGACCGCGCGCGCCCTGCTGAAGCAGTTCCAGGAGCAATTCCCGCCTTTCCGCGATTGCCTGCCCTTGTCGATCGGTATCGACAAGCAGATCCTGGCGCGTCTGCCAGACCTGGACCGCAAGCTGATGCGCACGGCGCTGGGCATCCACACGGGTTCGCTGCGCTACCTGCGCGTGATGGAAAAAGCGAAGGTACGCTACGACCTCGACGGTACCGCCGGCGCGGAAGTGACGCAAACCCACCGCGACCACGCCACGCAAGTGTTGCAGCAACGCTTCAAGAAGGAAGCCGAGCGCAAGAAAGCCGAGCGCGACGCCGCCGCTGCGGAAGAAGCGAGCCGTTTGCGCCTGGAAAAACTGAATCAGCTGACCGCGAAATTCTCGCGCAAAGGCTGATCCGGTTTCATGGACACAGCTGCCGCACCGCCACTGCCCCCCTATCAAGGCATTGCACTCGAGCACGTCAAGCTGGTACGCACCAGCGATGATGCAAAAGCGGCCATGGCTGCCCTGCTGGCAGCGGACGCCATCGGCTTCGATACGGAATCGAAGCCGACTTTCGTCAAGGGCGAGTCCTCCACGGGCCCCCATTTGATCCAGCTGGCCACCGACGACATCGCCTACCTGTTCCAGGTGGGCAGCACGCCGGCCCCGGCCCTGGCCGAACTGAAAGCCATCCTCGAATCGACCACCACCCTGAAAGTGGGTTTTGGCCTGTCCGACGACGTCAAGCGCCTGCGCAACAAGCTGGGCATCGCGCCGGCCCAGGTGCTCGACCTGTCCGTCGCCCTGCGCGGCGGCCAGCGCAACGACCTGGGCGCAAAGACGGCCGTGGCCAAGTTCTTCGGCCTGCACCTGCAGAAATCGAAAAAGATCTCCACCACCAACTGGGCCACCTCGCGCCTGACGGAAAAGCAGATCCTGTACGCGGCCGACGATGCGCAAGTGGCCCTGCGCGTGTACCGCCGCTGGATCGCCGACGGCGGTAAAGTAGCACCGCAAAAAGCCCCGCGCGCCAGCACGCCGCCTGTCCCGCCGCCTATCGCCGCCTGAGCCGGCGCGCCATCCTGCAGCATGAGCAAGAACAAGTCCATCGGTACCAGCCAGGCAGCGATCGCCGCCGCCGAACAGGCGCTGGGGCGAACGCTGCCCGCGTCCTACGTGCAATGGTTATTGGTTAACAATGGCCGCGCGCTGGGCGCCTTGAGCGTGTTTCCCGTCTACGACGAAGCGAATGCGCGCAAGACGTGGGAATCGATAGTGCGCCACTACAACACGAGCTGGCAGGAATGGCTGGAGAATGTGGATGGCGGCAACGATGCGAGTACCCTGCTGCCCTTTGCCCAGTTCGGCACGGGCGACTATTACTGCTTTGACTATGCGCAAACGGGACCGAGCGGTGAACCGGTGGTTGTGCTGTGGTCGCATGAAACAGGCGCCACCAGCACGGTGGCGCCCGACTTTGCCGCCTTCCTGGCCCTGCCCGGCCGTCCGGGATGAAACCCGGCGGCCGGCGCAAGCTTATTTGACGAGGCGCAAGGTCAAGGGATAACGATAAGTGATGCCATTGCTGGCCTTGACAGCGGCGACGATCGAGCACACCAGATTGGCCAGCGCCACGATCCAGAACAGAAACAGGCCGATCAGCACGAACGACAGGATGAAGCAGGCGAAATACCAGATGATCAGGGTGATCTGGAAATTCAGTGCTTCGCGGGCGTTCTCGGCCGAGAATTTATCCGCATCATCCTTCTTGATCAAGTAAATGATCAGCGGCGCCACCCAGCTGGTGAACAGGCCGCCAACGTGGGACAGAATGGCCAGCGTCGTATCTTGCGTACGACCCACTTCCGGCTGCGTGTTGTCCATTATCATTCCCATCATTAGTTATAGATACATCAATATAACAGCAATATTTCTTTTTGGAATGAAACACTTGCTGCCGCAAGGGACTTTTTTTGTGCTCCGCTATGCCGCCGCCAGTGCCAGCCGCCCCAAGGTGGCGATAGCCTCTTCCAGTTGCGGACTCCACGGGTGGCCGTAATTGAGGCGGATGCAATGGCGAAACGCGCGCGTAGCGGAAAAAATGGGGCCGGGCGCGATGCTGATGCCGGCCGCCAGCGCGCTGCGGTGCAAGGCCAGCGCATCAATGCCCACGGGCATCTCGACCCAGACGAAATAGCCGCCCTGCGGCCGCGTCACCCGCGTGCCAGGCGGAAAATGCACGGCGATGGCTTGCAGCATGGTGTTTTGCTGCGCCGCCAGGGTCAGCCGCAGTTGGCGCAAATGGCGGTCGTAGCCGCCCTGCGCCAGGTAATCGGCCAGCGCCATCTGCAGGGGTATGGGCGCCGACAGGCTGGTGGTCAGTTTCAAGCGTTCAACCTGGCGCGCGTAGCGGCCCGCCACGGCCCAGCCCAGGCGAAAGCCGGGCGCCAGGGTCTTGGAAAACGAGCTGCAATGCATGACGAGACCCGCGCCGTCATGGCTTTTCGTCAGGCCGGGACGCTGCTTGCCAAAGTACAGTTCGCCATACACGTCATCCTCGATCAGCGGCACGCCGTGGCGCGCCAGCAAGTCCACCAGCGCGCGCTTCTTTTCCGGCGGCATCAGGCTGCCGAGGGGATTCTGGAAATTCGTCATCAGCCAGCACGCCTTCGGCTGGTGGCGTTGCAGCAACTCTTCCAGCGCCGCCAGGTCGACGCCGTCGCGCGGGCTGGTGGCGATCTCGACTGCCTTGAGTTCCAGCCGCTCCAGCGCCTGCAGACAGGCATAGAAGCTGGGCGACTCGATCAGCACCGTGTCGCCGGGCCGCGTGACGGCTTGCAGGCACAGGTTCAGCGCTTCCAGCGCGCCATTCGTGATGACGATGTCGTCGCTGGAAACGGGCACGCCGTCAAGCTGGTAGCGCAGGGCGATCTGGCGGCGCAGCTCCGCATTGCCCAGCGATAAATCCGTGACGGTGCTCCACGGGTCGAGGCGGCGCATGCTGGCCGACACGGCCCGCGCCAGTTTTTCCATCGGGAACAGATGCGGGCTGGGGAACGCCGAGCCGAAGGGCACGATATCGCGCGCCCCCACGGCGCCCAGCACTTCGAACACGAGGTCGCTGACATCGACGGTGGTGCTGGCGTCGAGCGGACGCGAACTGTCCGGCTCGGGGGCCAGCGCGGCGCGCTGCGGCGCCACGTAATAGCCGGAGCGGGGGCGCGAGACGATCATGCCGCGCGCTTCGAGCAAATAGTAGGCCTGGAACACCGTCGACGGACTCACGCCCCTGCGCGCATGCTGCTGGCGCACGGAGGGCAACTTATCACCAGGCAGCAACAACTGCGTGCTGATCATGGCGGCCACTTCTTCCGCCAATTCCTCATATCGTTTCAACCCTGCTCCTCAAACTGATCCGTAGTTTTATTGCACAACTGATCCTGTCACAGTGACAGCGCCCGTTATATGCTAGGGTAACAACATCCGGGCAGCAACACCGGCACGCCACCGACCGACGAGACAGGTTATTTTCTCATGCAACTCTCCATGCGACTTTCCGTGCAACTGCATTCCCCCCTCGTGCTGGTGCTGGCCCTGGCTTGCGCCTTGCCCGGCATGGCGCTGGCCGCACCGGCCAGCGCGCCAGCCGGCCACGACAGCCTGGAACAGCGCATCAAGGCGTGCACAGCCTGCCATGCACCCAAGGAACGCCACGACGCCTTCTTTCCCCGCATCGCCGGTAAACCTTCAGGCTACCTGTACCACCAGCTGCTCAATTTCCGCGAGGGAAGGCGCCAGTATCCGCTGATGAACTATATGGTCGAGCACTTGTCTGACGATTACCTGCGTGAAATCGCCGAGTATTTTGCGGCGCAGCATCCTGCCCCGCCGCCGGCCCAGCCCAGCAGCGCCGGTGCGACAGCCCTGGCGCGGGGCAAGCAGCTTGTGCTGCACGGCGACAGTGGGAAAAAGATTCCCGCCTGCATCTCCTGCCATGGCGAGAAACTGGCCGGCGTGGCGCCCGCCATCCCCGGCTTGCAGGGCTTGCCGCGCGACTATATCAACGCCCAGCTGGGCGCCTGGAAGAACGGCATCCGCCGCGCCCATGCGCCCGACTGCATGGCGCAAGTGGCGCAGCGCCTGTCGGACGCCGACGTGGGCGCCGTCTCGGCCTGGCTGGGCACGCAAGTGGCCAGCGCCGACGCGCGCCCCGCCAGCAGCATCGCCCTGCCCTTGCCGCTGCATTGCGGCGGCGTGCCGGGTTCCAGCGCGCAGGTGGCGCCATGAAGAAATGGCTGATCGTTATTGCCGGCGTGGCCGTCGTCGCCGCCGGCGCCAAGTTCGTGCTGTATCCGGGCGACGATCTGGGCCCGCCCGCCGCCGCCAGCACCCTGAGCCCGCAACAGCTGGTCGCGCGCGGCGCCTACCTGGCCAAGGCGGGCGACTGCATGGCTTGCCACACGACGCGCGGCGGCGTGCCGTATGCCGGTGGACGCGCCTTGCAAACGCCGTTCGGCAAGGTGCTCTCGCCCAACATCACGGCGGACAAGGAAACGGGTATTGGCAGCTGGACGGCCGACGATTTCTGGCGCGCCATCCACAACGGCAAGTCGAAGGATGGCCGGCTGCTGTATCCGGCCTTTCCGTACACCAATTACACGAAGGTGCAGCGCGAAGACAGCGACGCCCTGTACGCCTACTTCCAGAGCGTGCCGCCGCACAGGCAAAGCAACGCGCCGCACGCGCTGCGCTCCCCCTACAACCAGCAGATCGCGCTGGCAGCCTGGCGCGCCCTGTATTTCAAGCCGGGCGTATACCAGCCGCTCACCAGTAAAAGCATAGAGTGGAACCGCGGCGCCTACCTGGTGCAGGGACTGGGCCACTGCAGCGCCTGCCATAGCAGCCGCACCACCCTGGGCGGCAGCGACGACGGACTGTCCGGCGGGCTGATCCCCATGCTGGGCTGGTACGCGCCGTCGCTGACATCGGACGCGGAAGCGGGCCTGGGCGACTGGGACACGGCGCATATCGTGGCATTGCTGCAAACGGGCGTGTCGCCGCGCGCCACCGTCTTCGGCCCCATGGCGGAAGTGGTGCGGCAAAGCTTGCAGCACATGAGCCACACCGACGTGCAGGCGATGGCCGTGTACCTGAAAAGCCTGCCCGGCCAGGCGCAAGCGTCGAAAAAGGCGCCACGCGACACGTCGGAGCAAGCCAGGCAGCAGCTGGCGCTGGGTGCGAAACTGTATGAGGCGCAATGCGCCAGCTGCCACCAGGCCGACGGCAAGGGCGTGCCGCCCGGCTACCCGCCGCTGGCCGGCAACCGCGCGCTGACGACGGAGTCGGCGGTGAACGCCATCCGCCTCGTGCTCAACGGCGGCTTCGCGCCCGGAACCCGCGGCAACCCGCGCCCGTACGGCATGCCGCCGTTCGGCCCCGTCATGGATGACGCCGAGGTGGCGGCCGTGGTGACGTATCTGCGCGCCTCGTGGGGCAATGATGCGCCGGCGGTGTCTGCATTAGAAGTGAACAAGTACCGCAGCGTTCCCCTGGAGTAGCGGGCATAAAAAAACCGGCAGCGCCGGTTTTTTCATCTTGAACAACAGTCCTCAACGGAACTTGCTCTTGTGCCCCGTTTTCAGGTCCAGCGCATAGCGCACGCCGTTGTCCGTCAGCATGACTTCATCGGGTGGTTCCTCGCCCGCCAGGGCGCCGTCGATCAGGGGCAAGCCTTCGCCCTTGCGCATCAGGTCGTCGCAGCGCTCATACACGTTGGCGCAACCGGTGGACGCCATCAGCGATTGCACGATGGCCACTTTCCATGCGTCGACGCCGCCGGCGTTGAATTCGCAGATCAGATAGCCGTGCACGCCGCCAAACAGCTGCACCACCAGACCGGGCAAACCCTCGTCCTCGCCCTTGATCAGGGTCAACAGCTGGTTTTCGCCCGCCTTCCTGATGGCCGGCAGTTTTTTCTCGATGGCGGCCTTGACGCGGCGCTTGATCAGCGCGTGGTCGACCGGTTCGTCTTCCTTGAAGCTCCAGATGCGCGCACGGATCTGCGACTTCGAATTGTAGGCGGCGCGGGCGATGAACTGCTTGGCCGAGCTTTGCACGATGGCCGTCGAGCCAGGCTTCATTTTTTCCTGCGGCTTGCCTTCGACTTTTTCAATCGCGGACGCGTAAATCCACGATTGGCCCAGCAAGCTCTTTTCCTTGCCCTGTTTGATGGTGATGATCAGCATGTAATTCCAGTAGTGTGACCGGCGCGTGCCGGTCGTCGTATGTCCCACCGACATGATACCTCATGCCATCCTGTCGCATCTTCCCGCATTCTGTCCCGCCGGCAATGCAATCTGTCGCAGCGCGGTTCGCGGGCGCGGCCGGCTGGCATACCATGCCTGCAGTTCAATTCAACACAGGGAGCAAGCATGACACCGACACTTTTCCACCCTCGCGCCGCCACCGCCCTGCTGCTGGCCGCCTGCGCCCTGGCCATCCCGGCCGCGCCCGCGCTGGCCTCGCCGCTTGACTGGATTTCCGGCAACAGCATCCAGGGCAGCGGCAAGCTGCACAAGCAGGCGCGCGAAGTGGGCAGTTTCCATGCCGTGGCGCTGAACGTGCCGGGCACGGTCGAACTGCGCATCGGCAACACGGACAGCGTCACCATCGAGGCCGACGACAATATCCTGCCGCTGATCGAGACGGCCGTGGAAAACGGCACCTTGCGCATCCGCCCCGCCAAGCGCAACGCCAACTTCCGCCAGAGCAGTCTGAGCATCGTCATCCAGGCGCGCCAGGTGGACCGCATCAGCGTGGGTGGCTCGGGCAACATCACGGCAACGGGCTTGCGCGCCGAGAATCTGCGCTTCGACGTGGGCGGCTCCGGCTCCATCAACGCACGCGACCTCGACAGCCGCCAGGTGGCCGTGGCCATCGGCGGCAGCGGCAACTTCAAAGCCAGCGGCAAGACGGCGCAGCTGACGGCATCGATCGGCGGCTCGGGCAATATCCAGGCGGGCCGCCTGGCCGCGCGCGCGGTGCAGGTGAGCATCGGCGGCTCCGGCGAGGCGGAAGTGTGGGCCAAGGAAGACTTGACCATCAGCATCGGCGGCTCGGGCGAAGTCAGCTATTACGGCGACCCGCGCATCAGCCGCAGCATGCAGCGTTCGAGCAGCATCAAGCGACTCGGTAGCGCGCCGAATTAAATGCCCGCAATGACAAAAGCCCGGATCGCTCCGGGCTTTGTTACGTTGCGGCGCTAAAGAATCAGCGCGCCGGCTTCACCGGTTCGCGCTCGATCAGGACCGTGTTGACGCTGTCCGTCAGCCAGATCTGGCCATCCTGGATCGTGCACTGCAGCTGCATGTTGCGCTGCGCCAGCTTGCTCATGTCTTGCGCCGCCTCGGATGGCAAATTGATCACGGTCAGGTTCTTCGCCCGCTCCAGTTTGTTGGCGATCTGCTTCCACCAGATGTGGCTGGTTGCGCCATAGCTGTAGACGATGACCTGTTCCGAACGGCCGCACGCCTTGAGGATGCGCTTTTCGTCCGGCTGGCCCACTTCGATCCACAGCTGGATGGCGCCCGTCAAGTCTTTCTGCCACAAGTCGGGCTCTTCCGTGTCGAACAGGCCCTTGGTGAAGGTCAGCGCCTCGTCGGCGTGGATGGCGAACGCCAGCAGGCGCACCATCATGCGCTCGTCCGTTTCGGACGGGTGGCGCGCCAGGGTCAGCGCATGATCCTGGTAGTAATTGCGGTCCATGTCGGCGATCTGCAGATCGGCTTTGAAAATTGTTGCTTTGAGGGCCATCGTGTTTCTGTCTCGGTAAAGTGAATAGTGAAGTCGGTATCAGCGGAAAACCACGGTCTTGTCGCCATTTTTCAGGATGCGGCGCTCGACGAACCATTTCACGGCACGCGCCAGCACCACGCACTCGACATCGCGGCCGATGGCCGTCAGGGTTTCGGCATCCATCGCATGGTCGACGCGTTCGACATCCTGCTCGATGATCGGGCCTTCATCCAGGTCGCCCGTGACGAAATGGGCCGTCGCGCCGATCAGCTTGACGCCGCGGTGATGCGCCTGCGCATACGGTTTGGCGCCCTTGAAGCTGGGCAAGAAGGAATGGTGGATATTGATAGCGCGGCCATCGAGCGCCTGGCACAGGCCGGGCGACAGGATTTGCATGTAGCGCGCCAGCACCACCAGATCGATCTTGTGCGTGTCCATCAAGTCGATGATCTTCGCTTCCTGCGCCAGCTTGGCCGCTTCCGGCGCGCCGGCGGCCAGCGGCAGGTGGTGGAAGGGAATATTGTAGCTGGCCGCCAGTTGGTAGAACTCCATGTGGTTCGACACGATGGCGGGAATTTCCACATTCAGCAAGCCGCTCTTGTAGCGGAACAGCAAATCGTTCAGGCAATGGCCGATCTTCGACACCATCAGCATCACGCGCGGCTTGACGCCCGCATCGTGCAACTGGCCGTGGAAGGGGCCATTCAACTGCATGGCTTGCGACAGGTCGGCGAAGTCGCTGCGCAACTGGGCGTCGCTGACGGCGCCGTCTTCCAGCGCGAAATGCACGCGCATGAAGAACAGCTGCGATTCCTGGTCGCCGAACTGGGCGGAATCGAGGATGTTGCAGCCGCGTTCGGCCAGGAAACCGGACACGCGGTGCACGATGCCGCGCTGGTCCAGGCAGGACAGGGTCAGGATGTATTCGGGATGCGTCATGGTCGCGGAATAAGGCAAAAAAGGTGGGCTATGCTCGGCTCAGCCACGCGCGCCGGCCATCGGCTGCGCTGCCGCGAGCCAGCTATTGTCGCACGGCCGGGCCCGTAAACATGCATTTTCCACACAAGCAGCATGGCTGCCAGCGGCGGCAAGCCGATTCACGTTCGTTTGATCTGGCACAAAGTCATCGCTTTTTTCCGCCTGCCAGGCCCCAATCTCGCGCCAAACCGGCACCTGGCGTGGAACCTGGCACGCTATCCGGCGTCTATCCCTTTGCTTGCTTCACCATACGTCGCATCCGGTACACCGGGTGTTTCCTGGATCCGCTTTTCATTGAGGTAGAACATGTTCACAAACAGTATGCCCCCCAGTCTCAGCCCCGCCCTGAAGTCCCATCTGGAGGCTCAGTGCAATTTCGCCACGGAACTATCGCGCAAGATGTTCGATACGGCGCAGCAACTGAGCGAGCTGCATCTGCGGCTGGCGCAAGACTTGCTGCAGGAATGGAGCAGCGCCAGCCAGCAACTGCTGTGCGCGCGCGACACGGGCGAGTTCATGTCGCTGGCTGCGGCCCAGTTGCAGCCGGGCAGCAGCAAGCTGCGCCAGTACCAGCAGCAACTCGGCAACCTCGTCGCCAACGCCAATGTCGAAATGAACCGCACGGCAGAGAACCATCTGCCCGAAGCAAGCCGCACGGCCGTGGCCTTCGCTGACGAAGTGGTGCGCAAGACGGCCGAAGAAACAGAAAAAGCCACGCAGCGCCAGCGTGAAATGATCGAAAAAATGCACGCCACGGGCCACCGCGATGGCGCGGGCCGCAGCCGCGATATCAGCAGGCAATCCGATCCGGCGCATTGAACACTTGAGTTGAACACTTGACCCCACTCGACAGCAAGGAGAGCGACATGGCTAACAGTAATGAGCAGGGCAAAGGCACTGGCAGCAGCCAGAAAGCCGGCGAATCGGGCAGCGCCAAAGGCACGAGCAAGCGTGGCTTTGCCGCCATGAACGAGGAGCAGCAACGCGAAATCGCCAGCAAGGGCGGCCAGGCGGCCCACCAAAAGGGCACGGCGCATGAATTCGACTCGGAAGAAGCACGCCGTGCCGGGCAGAAAGGCGGCGAAGCCGTCAGCCGCAACCGCGAACACATGGCGGAAATCGGCCGCAAGGGCGGTGAAAGCCGGCAATCGGCCCAGCGCGCCAATGAAAACCGCGGCAGCACGGCGGCGCGCAGTGGCAGCGACGAACAACAGGCGAAGGACAGCCGGCAGGGCAGCAAGGACGAGAACGACAAGAGCTGAGTCCGCGGGCCAAGCTGGCCTGCGGCGCGCGGCTTGACGCAGGAAGGCACGGGGCGGCTCTGGCGGCCCCGTGCAAGGGCAGGCGCAGCGCCGGGCGCGGCGGTATGGTACATTCTCCCCTTCCGACACCTCCGCGCCACGCCCCGCCCTTCCCCGCATGCAGCCATCCCTGAAATACCTGAGCGCCTACTCCGAACAAACGCAAGCGCAAGTGCAGCAACTGATCGCGCAAGACAAGCTGGGCGAAGTCCTGTTGAAACGCTACCCGAACGCGCACGATGTGCGCAACGACAAGGCTTTATACCAGTATGTGCAGGACTTGAAGAATACATTTCTGCGCAATGCCGAACCCATCAACAAGGTGGCGTTCGACAGCAAGATCCATGTGATCCAGCACGCGCTGGGCTTGCATACCTCGATCTCGCGCGTGCAGGGTGGCAAGCTCAAGGCCAAGCATGAAATCCGCGTGGCCACCATGTTCAAGGAAGTGCCGCTGGAATTCCTGCGCATGATCGCCGTGCACGAACTGGCGCATGTGAAAGAAAAGCAGCATGACAAGGCGTTCTACAAGCTGTGCACGTATATGGAACCGCAATACCACCAGTACGAATTCGACGTGCGCCTGTACCTGACCCAGCTTGACATGTCAGGGCAGCGCCTGTGGTCATGAAATCCTGCTCATGACCTCCACGTAACAATGCCGCCCGGCATCCACTGGGCGGCATTGTTTACGTATGCGCCGGCATGGCCGGCACCCTATTCAGGCTCAGGCAGCATTCTTGCGGCGAAGCATGAAGCCCAGCAAGCCCAGTCCGCCCAGCAGCATGCCGTAGGTGGCCGGTTCCGGCACGGCGCTCACGCTGGCGGCGATATTGTCGACCTGGAAGGTATGCAGGGCGCCCTCTCTCCACGATGCCGACAGCAGGTTGTCGAAGCCCGTGAAGCTGTAATTGCTGAAGGTATGGCTGCCATCGAGGCTGAACGTCTGGGTTACCGTGCCGCCGCCCACCTGGTGGCCAACGAACGTCACATCATAGGAGCCAGGCAAGCTTACGAAGTCAGCCAGGCTGATCGAGCTCAGCGAGAAGGCGGCGCCGTCGGCGCGCGACAAGGTCGTTGTCGACAGCGCTGTCGCACCAAGGCCGGCCGAGCCGGCGTAGGCGAAGCTGCTTTGATGTGCCGAGCTCAACAGGCCGAGGAAGCTGCTGTCGAAATCGTAGCCGCCTTCCGAGTAAGAGTTGAAGACGGAACCGAAGTAGCCCGGCTGTTCCAGCGTATCGAAGCCGATCGTGGTGGTTTGTGCGTGGGCGCCGCCAGCGGCGAGGATGGCGGCGACAGCAGTCGCGCGCAAGAGGGTCATAGGTTTCAAAATAGCATCCTTTCGAGATGATGAAGTAGCGTGGCTGTGGCAACTTGAAATGGCTCG
Organism: Janthinobacterium sp. JF4; assembly: GCF_059617925.1. Taxonomy (NCBI): domain Bacteria; kingdom Pseudomonadati; phylum Pseudomonadota; class Betaproteobacteria; order Burkholderiales; family Oxalobacteraceae; genus Janthinobacterium; species Janthinobacterium sp. JF4. The sequence goes on from NZ_JCAQAV010000010.1 coordinate 43,372, forward strand.
GCACCGTTTTTTAGGAGTCTTGTCGCGCTCACGGGTGTCCGATAGTCCTAACTTTTGAACAAGAACAGTAGACCACACTCATAACTAAAAAGCATCTTCATTTTCAAAATAACATGCATCAAGAGAAATATTATGGCTATATATTTATCAATTGAATCATTGAGCACGATCAATTTTCCCGTGCGGAAATAAAAAAGCCATGCACGACGCAGTGCATGGCTCCCTGTTAATTCCCGTGAGGAAAAATTACGGCACACACTCCTTCAGGCGCTGCACCAGCGCAGCCGGATCGGCATCGGCGTTCAGGAACGCCGCGTGCTGCGGGCGGATGAAACCCTGCTCCTTGCCGTTTTGCACAAAAGCGATCAAGCCGTCATAGAAACGGTCGACATTGAGCAAGCCGATGGGCTTGGCGTGCAAGCCCAACTGGGCCCACGTGAGCATCTCGAACAGTTCTTCCAGGGTGCCATAGCCGCCCGGCATGGCGATAAAGGCGTCGGACAGGCTGGCCATCATCGCCTTGCGCTCATGCATGTCCTTCACGATGAACTGGCGCGTCAAGCCCATGTGGCCCACTTCGCGCTCGACCAGCTGGGTCGGAATCACGCCCGTCACCTCGCCGCCCAGACGCAGCACTTCGTCGGCGATCACGCCCATCAGGCCCACCTTGCCGCCGCCATACACGAGCGAAATATTTTCCGCCACCAGCACGCGCGCCAGTTCGCGCGCCGCCACGGCATAGTCCGGCGAGACGCCAGCGTTGGCGCCACAATACACACATAAAGCCTTGATCACAGTATTCCCTAGCCTTTCAATTCATCGATCGCCGCCTCGACTTCAAGGCGTTCCTTGGCGTCCAGTGCCACGCACTCGGCCGCCTTTTCATACAGGGCCAGCGCTTCCGCCAGCTTTTTCTTTCCATCGAGCATGTTCAAGGCGCGCGCATATTCGCTGTGCGCCAGCGCCGAATACGGCGTCAGGGCCAGCGCCGTCTTGAAGTGCTGATAGCCATCTTCCTTGTTGGCGCCGTAGGTCAGGCCACCGATCATGGCGCCGACCTTGTCGATAATTTCCGTATGATAAATCCCAAACGCGATATGCGCTTCCGCATGCATGGGCGCCACCGTCATCGTGCGGTCCAGGCTATTGCGCACGCGCGCGCCCATGCCCTGCGCCAGGGCCTTGACGACGGATGTGCCCAGCGCGTAGCGGCCCAGACTGTAGGCATGCCAGTAATAGCCGGCCGGATTGTCCGGCTGCTCGCTCTGCTGGCGCTCGCAGCGCTCGGCCACTTCTTCGTACATGTCGAGTTTCCGGCTGTCGTCCACTTCCAGGTGCGTGGCGTAGATGCAGGTTGCCTTGTGCGCCACCGCATAGCCGGGCACGCCAACGGCCAGGCCCAGCTTCACGGCGCGCTCGAAGTCGCCCGCATGAAAAGCCAGCCAGGCCTGTACCAGCGCAGGGTGCGTGGGAAAGGGTTCCACGTCGCCCGCATGCAGGCGCGCCCAGGCCGCTTCCATGGTTTGCGGCGTGTAGACATATGCTTCGTCCGCATAGGGGAATTGTTTCCAAGCCATATATCTCTCCTGTAATGGACGACGTGGCGCCAGCAGCCGCGTCAGTCGTTCTTGAGTTTGGTCACATACTCTTCCGACAGTTTGCGAAACAGCAAATGCGTTTCATTGCGCAAATACGGGCCGATCAGGGACAGCACCTGGTAGCAGCCGCGCGCCAGCGCATCGGACATCGATTGCTGCTCGCTGTACTTGCGCGGGTTGCGCACATACTCGTACGACAGCCAGTAGGTGGCGACGACCACCATATTCGTCGCCATCGCAGCCACTTCCATGTCCGACGCTTCGAGCGACTGTTCGCTGCGCAAGTCTTCGCACAGCTGCGTCGCCACCTTGATCTTGTGCGCCAGGATCAGCTTGAAGTGCAGTTCCAGCTTGCGGTTGCGCGACAACAAATCGTTGAGGTCGCGATAGAAAAAGCGGTAGCGCCAGATCAGTTCGAACATCAGGTGCAAGTACAGCCAGACATCCTCGATATTCGAGCGGCGACCGTCGGGCACGGTCAGGATGCGTTCGATTTCCGCCTCGAACTGGACGAAGATCGAATTGACGATGTCGTCCTTGTTGCGGAAGTGGTAATACAGGTTGCCGGGAGAAATATTCATCTCTTCCGCAATCACGGTCGTCGTGATATTCGGCTCACCAAACTCATTGAACAGGCGCAGCGACAACTCCAGGATGCGTTCGCGGGTACGGCGTGGTGCTTTTTGTAGCATGGCGGGCAATCTCTCTGTGTTCTGCCGCAAGCATACCACCTAAGATAGCCATAATGAAACACTCCGCCCCTGGCCGCCGGCGAAAAGCCCGGGCAATAAAAAGCCTGCGCGAGCAGGCTGGGGAAGGTCGGCGCCAGCTCAGGCGGCTGGCGCTTTTTTCTTCGCCGCCGGTCTCGCGGCGGGTTTGCTCACCGCTTTGCTCACTGGCTTGCTCACCGGCTTGGCTGCGGCGCGCGGTGCGACCCTGGCCGCCGGCTTGGCCAGGGCCTTGTCGACGGCCGCCTTCGGTGCTGCCTTCGGCGCGGCTTTCGCTACGCTTTTCGGCGCCGCCTTCACGCCAGGCTGGTCCGCAGCCTTCGGCCTGGGCGCCGGCGCGGCCTTGGCCGACAGTGCTGCCACTTGCCGGCTCAAGGCATCGATCTGCGCGTGCAGCGCGGCGATGTCCTGTTGCGTAGGCACGCCGATGGTGGCCAGGGCGCGCGCGACGCGCTCTTCGAACACCTGTTCCAGCTTGTCCCAGGAGCCGCTGGCCTGCTTGCCCACGCCATCGGCCAGCTTGCTGACGCTATCGCTGACATCGGCCACCTTGTCTTCGGCGCGCTTCTGGAATTCCGTGCCTTCCTTCACCAGCTTGGAAAACACGCGTCCCCCTTCTTCCTGCGCCTTGGCAAAAGCACCGAGGCCCGCTTGCCATATCTGCTGCGCAGACGAGCGCACGGCGTTCGCCAATTCCTTGTCTTCCGTCAGCTCCTTCAGTTTCTTCACCATCGCCAGCTCCCGTCATGTGAAAGGCCATGCCACTTCATGGATGCGTTTTATTCTAGAGAGCAAAACTAGAGACGGGGGTCTAATTCGATACAAGGCGGCTTCTCAAGGTGCGCCAGCGCACGTAGCGGCCAGTTGCGCGGCGCGGCTAGCGCCTAGGCCGCCGCCTTCACCTGGCCATGCAGCAGCTTGTGCAGGCGGAAGCCTTCGCGGATATTTTCGCGCAGCACGGCGCCTTTCCACGGCTTGGTGTAGAAGCGGTCGACAGCGCCACGGTTGATGGCCGCCATGATGGGCGTCAGGTCGGCAAAGGCCGACAGCATGATGCGGAAGGTGTCGGGACACAGGTGCTTGACCCGTTCCATGAATTCGGTGCCGCTCATGAGCGGCATGCATTGGTCGCACAGGATCACCTGCACCTTGTGGCGCGCCAGGATGTCAAAGCCTTCGGCGGCCGTCTGCGCCGTGAGGATGCGGTAACCGTCCTGCGCCAGGAAGTCGCTGAGCACATCGAGCATGAAGACATCGTCGTCGACGATCAGCAAGGTTTGCTGCTCGTCGCCACCGGCATCCTGCGGCGCCTGCAGCAGCTTGCCACCCATCAGCATCTGCTCGAATTCCTCGTGCGGCACGGGACGGCTGAAGTAATAACCCTGCATCTCGTCGCAGCCGTGGCGGCGCAGATAGGCCAGCTGCGCATCGTTTTCCACGCCCTCGGCGATCACGTCCAGCTTCATGCTGTGCGCCATGCTGATGATGGCCAGCACGATGGCCGCGTCATCCGGATTGCTGGTCACTTCGCGCACGAAGGCGATGTCGATCTTCAGCTTGTCGATGGGGAAGCGCTTCAGGTAGGCCAGGCTGGAATAGCCGGTGCCGAAATCGTCGATGGAAATCTGGATGCCCAGCGCCTTCAGGTTGCGCAGCACGGCGATGGTTTCCTCGGCGTTCGACATGAGCGAGCTTTCCGTCAGCTCCAGCTCCAGCAGCTCGGGCGCGATATCGTATTTGCGGATCGCCTTGAGCACTTCTTCCTCCAGGCCGCCGACGAAAAACTGGATGCCCGAGACGTTGACCGACAGGTGCACGGGCCCGATACTGCTGGCGCCCCACTCGCTGATCTTCTTGCACGCTTCGTCGAGCACCCAGTTACCGACGCGCACGATCAGGCCCGTCTCTTCCAGCAGGGGGATGAACAGGGCCGGCGACACCATGCCGTGGCCGGGACGGCGCCAGCGTATCAGCGCCTCGGCGCCGCTGATGCGCCCCGAGATGATATTCACCTTGGGCTGGAAGAACAGCACGAATTCCTCGTTGTCGATGGCGCGCCGCAGGGCGTTTTCCATGTCCAGCCGCGCCATCGACTGCGCATTCATTTCCGCCGTGAAGAAGCGGAAGGCGTCACGGCCCGCTTCCTTGGCGCGGTACATGGCCGTGTCGGCATATTGAATCAGGGTGTCCGCATCGACGCCATCGTCGGGATACACGGAGATGCCGATGCTGACCGTCACCGTCACCTCGTGGCCCTGCAAGTCGAAGGGCTTGCGCATCGCCTCGCGGATCTTGTCGACCACGCCCACGGCATGCTGGACGCCATCGGGCAGCACCAGGATGGTGGCAAATTCATCGCCGCCAAAGCGGCCGATGGTATCGCGCACGCGCAGGCAATCGACCAGGCGGCTGGAAAACTGGCGCAACAGGTCGTCGCCGATGGTGTGGCCCAGGGTGTCGTTGATATTCTTGAAGCGGTCGATATCCATGAACAGCACGGCCACGGCCCACTGGTGCTCGGCCGCCTGGGCCAGCGAATGGGTCAGCGAGGCATAGAACTGGCTGCGGTTCGGCAAGCCCGTCAAAGTATCGAAATGGGCCAGCTTCATCAGGCGCTGCTCGGCATCCTTGCGTTCGGTGATGTCGCGCGCCACGGCCACCAGGATCCAGCTCTGCCCCGAGCGCAGGGTGCGCCGCTGCACTTCCACCGACAGCGGCGAACCGTCCTTGCGCTGCAGCTGCAATTCCGTCATCGGGCCTCCCTGGTCGCCCGCCAGCAGCTTGTTGTACAGCTCTTCCAGCTGGGATTCGCCCTCGTGCGCGCGGCCCGGCCCCACGCGCAGGAAATCCTCGCGCTCGAAACCGAGCATGCGGCAAGCCGTCTGGTTGACGTCGACGAAGCACATGCCGGCGCGGTCGACGAGGAAAATCGCGTCGGCCGTGGCGTCCATGGCCAGGCGGAAGCGGCGCAAGTCTTCATCGAGGCGGATGCGCGCCGCCATGTCCAGGGTCAGCTGCTCGTGGTGGCGCTTGATCTCGTCGTACAGCAGCAGGTTGTCGTAGGCGACGGCGATCTGCGCCGCCACCGTGGCGGCGACGCGCTCGTCGACTTCGGAAAATTCATTCGCCCCCAGTTTGTCCACCAGGTAGAGCCAGCCGTGGCTGCGTTCGCGCGACGCGATGGCCACGCCCAGGAAGGAATGCACGGGCGGGTGCGTATCCGGCAAGCCCAGCGCGCCGGGGTCGCCCTTCAAGCCATTGATACGGTAGGGCTGGCGCTGTTCCAGCAAGCGGTTCAGGATGCCCGTGCGCGGCGCGCTGGCGATGCGCTCGAGGTTTTTCTCGGCGCCGCACGAGGAAAAATAGCTGAGCTTTTCGGCGCCCTCTTCCAGCACGCCGATGCAGGCATACTTGGAGACGCAGATATTCTGCGCCACCTTGCAGCCAGCCTCGATCAGGGCGCGCGGATCGCGTTCGGCGCCCAGCTCGATGCCCAGTTCGATCAGGGCCGTCAGGCGCAGGCTCACCGCCTGCAGGCTCGACAGCGAGCGCGACAGTCGCTCCGTCATGATGCCCAGGTCTTCGGGCATGGCGGCATGGCCCTCGCGCTGGCTGGCCAGTTGCGAAATCTGCTGGCTGCTCGATTCGAGTTCATCGAGGTAGCCGCTGACCTGGTGCTCGATGCCGGCCAGCTTGCCTGCGGCGGGAGGCACCACATTGCCGCCCGCATCCGGCTGCGCCGGCACCTGGGCCGCCGCCGGCATCAGTCCCAGCGCCTCGTTGACGGTGCGCACGATGACCTCGGGGTCGGACGGTTTGGGCAGCACCCAGCGCACGCCGCACGCCTGCGCCAGCAAGATCGCTTCCTGCTCGCGGTAGGTGGCCGTGTAAAAGATGATGGGCACGTCGGTCAGCGCGGGATCGGCATGCACGCGCGTGACGAATTCGTAGCCATCCATGTTCGGCATGAGGATGTCGGAAATGATCAGGTCCGGCCGCTCAGTGCGCAGGATTTCCAGCGCGTCGGCGCCATTCGCCGCCTCCAGCAGGCGGTGGCCGCCGTAGCCCAGCAGCGCGGTCAGGAACTCGCGGTTCAGCACATGATCGTCAACGATCAATATCGTGGCTATGTCGTTTTTAACTGGCGTCGACGGCGCCCCGGGTAAAAAAGACTCCAGCTCCGCGACGAACAGGTCGGGCTCGATCGGCTTGCCGATGTAGCCATTGAAGCCCGCTTCGAGCAGGCGTTCGCGGTCGCCCACCATGGCCAGCGCCGTCACGGCCAGTGCCGGGATATTGCGCAGCTGCGGGTCTTTCTTCAGCTCCGCCACCACGCCATAGCCATCGAGCTTGGGCAAATGCACGTCGCAAATGATCAAGTCCGGCAATTCGCTGCGCGCCATGCGCACGCCCTCTTCGCCGTCATAGGCGGCCAGCGGCGTGTACCCGAAGGCGCGCAGCAAATACACCATCAATTCCATATTGGTGGCGTTATCTTCGATAATCAGGATACGTGCGGACAATTAGCGCCCCCAATAAAAACTGCATGGACTCATTTTCTGCCTGCGTTCGATTTTCCGTTTGTGCGGACCACATAACAATCCTACAACATCTTGCCACACTTCCTGAGAAATAGCTGCCCGCTCGATGCCTGCGGAACGGTGCAAGCGGCCTCAGGAACAAATTTCCGCCAACTGCCTTCTGACGTTAGCTTAATACAGTACGCCGGTGGAAAACAGCATTTTCTGCCCCTTGCGCTGTTAAACAGGGGCAACAGCAGAGTCAAAACAGACAGTCTTGCCATGCAGACAAAACACAACAGGGCTCAGGCGCAATGGACGGCGGAAGGGGGCTGGGCGACTTCGTTCTTGATAGTGATTTCTTCCAACAGCTGGCGCAGCACGCGCGCATCGCTGGCCAGCGCCACGTGGCCGATGCCGCCGAAGGCAAGATTGCGCGCGCCGGGCAGCTGGGCGGACGATTGCGGCGCGACGATATTGTCGTGATGCGAGTACATCGATGTGATCAGGGCGCGCGTTTCCGGCGTCTCGCTGGCGGCCAGCTGCGCCAGCCAGGCGCTTGGTGCGCCATCGATACGGCTCATCTGCCGGGCATTCGCGCCCGCCGCCAGATTGGCCAGCGCCGTGCCGTTGTGCGGCGTGCCGATGGTGATGATGCGGGCGACACGCTGCGCGCCATACCGGCGCAGCCAAGCGCGCGCCACCAGGCCGCCCATGCTGTGGGCGACGAGAATCACGCGCTCGCTGCCCGTGCGGGCGCACAGCGCCTCGATGGCCTGCTCGACCTGCGGCACGAACTCCTCGATATCGGCGACTATCGGTTCCAGGTCGACAGCGTCATGCGCGATGCCGGCCCGCGCCAGCTGCCGGCTCAGCTTTGTCCAGTAGCCGCGATTGCACACATAGCCGTGGATCAGCAGCACGGGGAGTGCCCGCCCCGGCGCGCTGGCGTCCAGCGCAGCCAGGCGCGGCCGCAGCATGCCCCACGACGACGTCCACAAGGTGGCGCGCAGTTCGCCGAAAAACAGGCGCGCGGCGCCCCTGGCACCCAATTGATATTCCTGTGGCACGGGGCTGCCCAGGCGCCGGCTCTGCCAGAAATTGCGCGCCACGATCAGCGCGCGCACGGCCAGCAGCATGGCGACCGCCAGCAGCAGGGCCAGCACCGGCGAGGCGACGCCCCACGCCTGCATCGCCAGGTACGCCACGCCCAGCACGGCCAGCACCTGCAGCAGCATCAGCCACTTGAGGATGCGCGCGATCATGCAGTGGCCGGGGCGGGCACGGGGGCCGGCTTGCCCGTCAACTGCTGCGCCAGGCTGCTGGCCAGGCGCGCGGCCAGCGCATACAGCGTCAGTTGCGGATTGGCGCCGATCGAGGTGGGCAACAGCGAGCCGTCGTGCACCGACAGGTTGCGCACGCCGTGGTAGCGGCCATCGGCCCCCGTCACGCCCAGGCGCGCATCGTCCGACATGGCGCAGCCGCCCATCACGTGCGCGGACACCACGCGCGCCAGCAGCGCCTTCATCGGCAAATCGCCGATGGCCTGCTTCGCCTGCGCCCAGCTCGCGTAGTGGCTGGCCATCTCGTGCACGGGATACACGCTTTTCGCGCCGGCCGCGAACTGGATTTCCGCCATCGACAGCAGCGCGCGCCGCACGCCATCCCAGATGAAAGGCGTGAGCGGATAGTCGAGCACGGGTGCGCCAAAGCTGTCGATGGATACGCTGCCGCCCGCCGCCTCATGGTGAAAGCCGTCGCGCAGCAACGCCAGCAAGCCATGCACATGGGGGAATTGGCGCATGGTGCGCGCATGCTCATCGCCGAAGCCGCCCATGGTGGTGGCCATCAGCAGCGGGTGCAAAGGCGGTGCTTCGAGCTTGTAGCCGATGGGGCCATCGATGGGCGCCGTGTGCAGGAAATGGTCGGAATAAATCGTCTGCGGCGCGCCCGCATAGGCGTCGACGCGCTGGGGGAACAGGCCGGCCGAAATCACCGTCGGATGCAGAAAGGTGCGCCGTCCCAGCAAGCCGTGCGGGTCGGGCGCCTGCGAGCGCAGCAGCAGCGCGGGCGAATTGATGGCGCCGCCGGCCAGCACAAAGTGTTTGGCGCGCAAGGTGAGGCGCACGCCCGTCGGTACTTGCCCGGCGGCGTCCAGCGCCGTCACCTGCAGGCTGTCGATGCGCTCGCCCTGGAAGATGAAACGCTGGGCGCGCGCATGCACGAGCAGGCCCGCGCCCAGCGCCAGCGCCGACGGGATCGTCGTCACCAGCATCGACTGCTTGGCGTTGGTCGGGCAGCCCATGCCGCAGTAGCCGAGGTTCCAGCAGCCGTTCACGTTGCGCCGGATGGCGGCCGTGGGGATGCCCAGCGCCGCAGCGCCGCGGCGCAACAAGTCGTTGTTTTCGTTGGGCGGCGCGGCCCAGTCGCTCACGTGCAGGCGCTTTTCCATCATGGCGAACCACGGCGCCATGGCATCGACGGCATAGCCGGACAAGCCAAAATGCTGGCGCCAGTATTCCAGGGTGCCGGGCGGCGTGCGAAAGCTCGAGGTCCAGTTGACGGTGGTCGAACCGCCCACCGTGCGCCCCTGCAGGATGTTGATGGCCTTGTCGCGCGTCTTGCGCGCGGCCGATTCCTGGTACAGCGCGGGATAAGCGTCCGCTTCGCGCATCTTGAAGTCTTTGGAGGACTTCAAGCCGCCCTCCTCGACGATCAGCACTTTCAGGCCGGCCAGCGCGAGGATTTCCGCCGTCACGCCGCCGCCGGCGCCGCTGCCGATGACGACGACATCGGCCTCGAAGCTGCGGTCGATGCTCAGGGTGCTGGCGTCGGTGACGTTCCAGCCGCTGGCCACGCCGGTGGCGATGGGGTCAAGAATGGAGGAGGTGCTCATGGTGGCCTTATGTACTCAGTTCGGGCATCGGCCCCGGATAGCCGATGGCGGCCCAGTGGGCGGCATCGGCATACCAGGCGCCGAGGATCAGGTCGTGCAGGGCCAGGTAGGCCGTCTGCAGTGTCGCCAGGCGGTGCGTGCGCCACGCTTGCAGAAAGGCGGCCACCTGCGCAGGATCCGCTTCGCGCCAGCCGCCATGCACGCCGGCGACGAAGCGCCGCGCGGGCGCCAGCGCCAGCAGGCCGAACAGGTCCTGCACTTCCTGCTGCGCGGCCAGGGGCAAGCCACGGATGGCCGTGTCCACGCCGGCGATGGCGCCATCGAGCGCCGCCGCCCGCGCAGCCGCTTGCGGCGGCGGCATGGCCTCGCCCAGCATGGCCGGCACGATGGCCGCCAGCGCCGCGCGCGCCGCGCCATCGAGGACGAAGCGGCCTGGCGGCGCCGGCCCGCGCACCAGGCGGTACGCGGCGCCGCCGGCGGCCAGCGCACAGGCGCCGAGCACGCCCAGTTTCAGAAACGATCTGCGTTGCAATCCCATGTGTCCCCTTGTTTTGTACGGCCTTTTGCAGGCCAGTGTACGCCAAAGGCAGTGGGCGTTTGAACGCAAAAACTAGAGCGGCGCGTCTAGTTTTTGCGACTGAAACCACAGCAGCGGCATGGCCAGCAGCGCCGCCAGCGCGCCGCCGATGGCGATGCTGGGCAAGCCGAATGCGACGATCAGCGCACCGCCCAGCGCGCCACCAAAGGCCGTGCCCACATTGAAGGCGGCGATATTCAGGCCCGCCGCCACGGCGTCGCTGCCCGGGCAATGCCGTTGCGCCAGGCGTAGCAGCCGCATGGTCGACAAGGTCACGAGGGCAAAGAACAGCAAGCCCAGGGTGCCGCACAGGGCCAGCATGGCCAGGGGCTGGGCCCGCAGCGCATAAAAGCCCAGCAGATTGAGCGCCAGCGCGGCCAGGGCCAGCACGGTGGAGCGCAGCGCGTGGGGACGGTCCGCGCACCAGCCGCCCAGCAGGTTGCCGCCGATGGCGCACGCGCCAAAGCACAGCATGGCGGCACTGAGCCAGCCCGCATCGAGTCCGCCCAGCTGCAGCAGGAAAGGCGAGACATACGTGAAAAAACTGAAGGTGGCCACGCTGACCAGCGCCGCCACGCCGGCCGCCAGCAGCAGAGGCGGTTGCAGGATGGCGCGCAGGCTGGCAAGGGCCGATGCGGCGGCAAGCCGCTGGCGCGCGGCCGGCATGGCCAAGCGCAGGCCCACGCCGCCGCACAGGGCCAGCACGCCGATGGCCGCAAACACCCAGCGCCACGACGCGACGGCGCCCAGCCACGTCCCCAGCGGCACGCCACCGGCCAGCGCCAGGGTCAGGCCCAGCCAGACGATGGACAGGGCCCGTCCCGCGCGGGACGGGTCGACCAGGCTGGTGGCCGCATGCGACGCCACCGCCATGAACACGCCATGCGCGAGACCGACGGCAAAGCGCACACAAAGCAGCGCGCCCAGTGCCGGCGCTTGCGCCATGGCCATGCTGCCGGCCGCCAGCACGAGCATGCTGGCCACCAGCACCTGGCGCGTGGACCGGCGCGCCAGCATGGCCGTCAGGACGGGCGCACCGATGGCCGCCCCCAGCGCATACGCGGCAATGGCGCCGCCGGCCGCCGCCACGCTGGCGTGCAAGTCGCGCGCCATGGGCGTCAACAGGCCGGCGGCGATGAATTCGCACAAACCAAAGGCAAAGCTGCACAGGGAGAGCAGATAAATGGAAGATGGCAGCGTGGCGGACGGCAGCACTGTGGGCGAGGACATGGTGGACATGGCAATTCCTGACAATCAAAAACGCCATGCTGGCCCCTGGGCCACCATCTGTAAAATATCTTGTTTGTCTTGAAACGAGACGCTGAACGTCTTAAAGAGTGGCGGACAGGCGCAGCTGCGCCAGCAGCCGCTCGCGCACGGGGGACGTGCGCCGTGGATCCCACGCCATGTACAGGTCAAGCTGGCGCAGCGCCTCGGGCGCATCGCCGTGCAGCGGCAGCATGACCACGCCCGCCGGCATGGACGCCGCCAAGCTGGCCGGCAGCAGGGCGGTACCAAAACCGGCCGCCACCAGTCCCAGCACCGTTTGCAAGCGGCGCGCCAGCTGCGCCACATTCGGCACGAAGCCCGCGTGCAGGCACAGGCTGGCCAGCTGGTCGTGGAAACCCTGGCCCAGGTCGCGCGGCGAAGCGACGAAATCGTCGCTGGCCAGGTCCGCCAGGTTCACGCGCGCCTGGTTCGCATAGCGGTGGTTCAACGGCAACGCCACGATGATGTCTTCGCCGGACAGGCGCTCGAAGCACAAGCCCGGCGTGCTGCGGCCGGGCGCGCGCAGCAGGGCGACATCGACTTCGCCTTTTTCCAGCCACTCGACTTGCTGCTGCGTCGATGCTTCGCGCAAGGTGAATTGCACGGCGGGCGAGGCGGCGCGAAACGCGCGCAAGGCATTCAATACGTGGGCATACGGCGTGATGTGGATGAAACTCAGGCGCAAGTGGCCCTCGATGCCCTGTGCCACGCGGCGCGTGGCCGCCACGCCCTCTTCCAGGCTGGCCAGCACCTGGCGCGCCGTGACCAGGAAAGCCGTGCCGGCCGGCGTCAAGCTGACCTTGCGGTTCGTGCGCTCGAAGACGGGGTAGCCAAGCGCTTCTTCCAGCCGCAATATCGCCTGCGACAACGGCGGCTGCGCCATGTGCAGCCGCTCGGCCGCGCGGCGGAAATTGAGTTCCTCGGCGACGGCGATGAACTGGCGCAGCAGCCGGGTCTCTATCATGGGCCTTTTTTGCTCATCGCCAGGATATGCCGGGCGATGCCGCGCAGGATATTGACTTCCTCCGTCTCCAGCCCCGTGCGCGAAAACAGGCGTTTCAGCCTTGGCATGAGCTTTTTCGGGTTGTCGGCGTCGAGGAAATCGATGGCGACCAGCGCCTCTTGCAAATGCGCATACATGCCGTCGACCTGCGCCAGGCTGGCCGCGTCGCCGTGGAAACCGACGGGACTGGCGACCTGTTCATCGCCGAGGGCCGCCACGCGGCATTCATAGGCGACGACCTGCGCCGCCTGCGACAGGTTCAGCGAGGAATACGCGGGATTGGCGGGAATGTTGATCAGCACATTGCACTGCTCGACGATTTCGTTGGGCAAGCCGAAGCGCTCGTTGCCGAAGATGACGGCTGCGTGCAAGTCTTCGCCGGCGGCCAGCTGGGCGGCGATGGCGCGCGGGGCCGTGACGGGCGGCGAGAATTCGCGCAACCTGGCCGAGACGGCCGCCGCGTAATTGCAGCCTTCGAGCGCCTCGGCGATCGAGCCGACGATGCGCGCGCCGGACAGAATATCCTGCGCGCCGCTGGCGAAGGCCACCGCTTCCGCATCCGTCAAGGCCTCGGGAAAGCGGGGGTTGACCAGCACCAGATCGGAAAAACCCATCGTTTTCATGGCGCGCGCGACGCCGCCAATGTTGCCAGGACGACTAGTTTCGACAAGAATAAATCGCAGGCGTTTGAAAAGAGACGTGTTGATTTCAGGCAGATTCATTTAAAATAGCGCTATTGCGCGGTATCGATACAGGAAATTTCGGGAAACGGAGTCACACAACGCTGACGCCAGGCCGGGATTTTAACCACTTCGGCACCGCTCCGCTCTTTAATTCATTCTTGCACTCTATCGTACCGGCGCCGCAAGGCGGCCATGGGCGGTCGCGTGCTTTTAACGGAAGCTCACATGCACCCAATGCTCAACACGGCGATCAAAGCCGCCCGCCGCGGCGCCGCCGTCATCAATCGCGCCTCTTTTGACCTCGACCGCGTCGTCGTCACGGAAAAACAACATAACGATTTCGTCACCGACGTCGACCAGGCGGCCGAACAAGCCATCATCGAGGTGCTGTCCAAAGCCTACCCGGACCACGCGTTCCTGGCTGAGGAATCGGGCGCTTCCGCCAACTCGCACGACGAGAATGAATATCAGTGGATCATCGACCCGATCGATGGCACCACCAACTTTATCCACGGCTTCCCGCAATACTGCATCTCGATCGCCCTCGCGCATCGCGGCGTCGTCACGCAAGCCGTCATCTACGACCCGGTACGCAATGACCTGTTTACGGCCACCAAGGGCGCCGGCGCCTACCTGAACGAAAAACGCATCCGCGTCACCAAGCTCGATCGCATCTCGAACGCCCTGCTGGGCACCGGCTACGTGGCCGGCAGCGCCCGCGCGCTGGACGAATACCTGAAGATGTACGCGATCATGGGCGAACGCAGCCAGGGCGTGCGCCGCGCCGGCTCGGCCGCGCTGGACCTGGCCTACGTCGCCTGCGGCCGCCTGGACGGCTTCTACGAAAAAGGCTTGAAGCCCTGGGATATCGCTGCCGGCGCCCTGATGATCACGGAATCGGGCGGCATCGTCGGTGAATTTTCCGGCGAATCGGACTACCTGTACAAGGGCGACGTCATCGCCGCCAGCCCGAAGATCTTTGGCCAGATGATCACCCTCTTGACGCCATTCGCCTGATTGCCAGGCAAGGGCTGACGTAAAAAAGCTGCCGGAGGCGACTCCGGCAGCTTTTTTTTGCTCCCGCCCGGCCCTCAGCTGCCGCGCATGGCCGGCAGCAGCACGCGGTAAATCTGCAGGAACGCCGGCCCCATCAGCACCACCATCAGCGAGGGGAAGATGAAAAAGATCAGCGGAAACAGCAGCTTGAGGGCGATCCTTGCCGCCGTTTCCTCGGCGCGCTGGCGCCGCCTGGTGCGCAGCTGGTCGGACTGCACGCGCAGCGACGCGGCGATGCTCGTGCCGAAGCGCTCGGCCTGGATCAGCAGGGTCACCAGCGCGTCCACATCTTCCACACCGGTGCGCAGGGCCAGGTTGCGCAGGGCCTTGTCCTTGGCGCTGCCGGCGCGCAGCTCCAAGGTCACCAGTTGCAGCTCTTCGGCCAGGACCGCGCTTTTCAGGCCGATTTCCTGCGCCACGCGCGCCAGTGCGGCATCCATCGCCAGCCCCGCTTCGACGCACACCGTCATCAGGTCCAGCGCATCGGGAAAGGTCTCGAACACTTCGCGCTGACGCTGTTTCAGGCAGTGCGACAGCCAGACATTCGGCAGGTAATAGCCGAGGGCCGCCGCCGCGACCAGCCACAACAGCATATTGTGCCCGCCCTGGCGCAGCAGGAAATACACGAGCAGCGGCAAGCCCGCGAACAGGCCCGTCTTGGCCGCGTAAAACAGGGCGGGCGCGGCCTGGCTGCGCCAGCCGGCATGCACGAAGCGGCGGCGGATGGGCGAACTTTCCCAGCCCTCGTCCGGCAGCGACAGCCTGGCCAGCGGGCGCGTCAGGCTGACGGCGCGCGCCAGCCAGCGCCGCCTGGCATGGCGATGCCGGTCGCCGGCGGCGCCGGCATCGCCGAGCGCCCGCAGCCGCTCCTGCACCGCGCTGCCGGCGCACAGGCGCAACACCAGCAGGGCCAGCGCGAAAACGATCAGGAACAGCAGGCCCAGCAAAGCCAACTGCGCCGCACTCATGCTGCTCATCATGTCGGTTCTTTCATGTCACACCCGGATGTTGATGATTTTTCTGATGCACAGCACGCCCAGCATCAGCAAGCCCAGCGATACGGCGACCATCTTGCGCCCGCCCGCATCCGTGTACAGCACGGCAATGAACTGCGGATTCATCCAGTGCATCATCAGCGCCGCGCCAAACGGCAGCAGGCCCAGGACCCAGGCCGACATGCGCCCTTCGGCCGACAGCACGCGCACCTGGCCCAGCAATTTCAGGCGGTCGCGGATGATGGCGCTGATGCTGCTCAGCAATTCAGTCAGGTTGCCGCCCGTTTCGCGCTGGATCAGCACGGCGATGACGAAATAGCGCAAGTCCGTGCTGGGCACGCGCGCGGCCAGGTTGCCCAGCGCATCGGCCATGGCGACGCCGAAACTGACTTCGTCGAACACGGCGCGAAACTCTTCGGCCAGCGGTCCCGTCATTTCCTCGCCCACCATTTTCAACGCGGTGGGAAAGGCATGGCCGGCGCGCATGGCGCGGCCCATCAGGTCGAGCGCGTCCGGCAGTTGCTGCTCGATGCGCGCCAGCCGCCGGCTCCTGGCGCGGCGCACCAGCAGATACGGCAGCGCGGCGCCGCTCACGCTCAGACCCAGGCGCACATACCATGGCAGCGGCAGCGCGCCGGCCAGCAGCAGGCCGGCCGTCCCGCCAAGTGCGCAATAGCCGAGGAAGCCGGCCACCAGCCAGCGCATGCCCGCCTGCAGCAGCAGCTGATCGAGACGCCGCGCGCCGGGCAAGCCTTCCAGCACGCCTTGCAGGAAGGCATGGGTGCTCAGCGGGCGCTGCTTGGTGATCGACTGCGCCTGTTCGCCATCGCTGGCCGTGTACATGGCTTGCAGGCGTCGCGCCACCCGCGCCGCGCCCGGCCCCCGTGCCGCCTGCCACGCCAGCCAGGCGCCGGCCAGCAACAGCACGGCCAGGAAGGTGAAAAGATAGACGAGGTAGGAAAGCATGGCGGATCAGCGCCCCGCCGCGATGGGTTCGAACAGGGCGGCCGACACGCCGATGCCAAAGCTGTTCAGGCGCTCGAGGAAGCGCGGGCGGATGCCGCTGGCCGAGAAATGCCCGACCACCGCGCCGCCCTCGGCCACGCCCGTCTGCCGGAAACTGAAGATTTCCTGCATCGTGATGACCTCCCCTTCCATGCCCGTGATTTCCTGGATCGAGGTGACCTTGCGCTTGCCGTCGATCAGGCGCGACACTTGCACCACCACCGAAACGGCCGAGCTGATCTGCTGCCGGATGGCCTTGCTGGGCAGGTTGGCGGCCGCCATGCTGATCATGTTCTCCAGCCGCGTGATGGCGTCGCGCGGCGTGTTGGCATGGATGGTGGCCATCGAGCCTTCATGGCCCGTGTTCATCGCGCCCAGCATGTCGAGCGCCTCGGCGCCGCGCACCTCGCCCAGGATGATGCGGTCGGGGCGCATGCGCAGGGCATTGCGCACCAGCGCGCGCTGGCTCACCTCCCCCTTGCCTTCGATATTCGCGGGCCGCGTTTCCAGGCGCACCACGTGCGGCTGCTGCAATTGCAGCTCGGCCGCGTCTTCCACCGTGACGATGCGTTCGGTCTGGCCGATAAAGCCGGACAGCACGTTGAGCATGGTGGTCTTGCCACTGCCCGTGCCGCCGGAAATGAGGATATTCATCTTCGCCTTGCCCAGGCCCTGCAGCACCTCGGCCATCTCGGCCGTCATGCTGTGGTAGGCGACCAGGTCGGCCAGGCGCAGCGGATCGACGGAGAAACGCCGGATCGACATCACGGGGCCGTCGATGGCCAGCGGCGGGATGATGGCGTTGACGCGCGAACCGTCGGGCAGGCGCGCATCGACCATGGGGCTCGATTCATCGATGCGGCGGCCCACGCGCGAGACGATCTTGTCGATGATCTTCATCAGGTGGGCGTCATCGTCGAAGCTGACGTCGGTCAGCTCCAGGCGCCCGCCGCGCTCCACATACACCTGCTTGTGGCCGTTGACCAGGATGTCCGACACGCCGGCATCGGCGAGCAGCGTTTCGAGCGGCCCGAAACCCAGCATCTCGTGCTGGATGTCGCGCGTCAGGCTCTTGCGCTCGGCGTCGTTGATGACCACCGCCTCTTCGTCCAGCAGGCGCTCGACCAGGCCGCGCAATTCGTCGCGGATACGCTCCTGCGACAGGCGCTGCATGCTTTCCAGGTCGACCCGTTCGAGCAGCAGGCCATGGATGCGCCGCTTGAGACCGCGGTAGCCGTGGTTGTCGATGGCCGCCGCGCGTTGCGGCGCGAGCACGGCGATCTTGGCGCTGCCGAGCCGTTCGCGGATGGACAAGGCGGCGATGGGGGAACTAGCCATGAAATGCTCCTGTTCTGGGTTGGGGATCAGGCGCGCCGCAGGACGCGGCCCAGCCAGCCCTGGCGCGCCGTGCCGGCCGCGCCGCCGGCCAGGCTGGCGGCGAACTCCTGCAGCGAACGGGTGATCGGGCTGGCCTTGTCGAGCTGCAGGATCGGCACGCCCTGGTTGACCGAGGCCGCCGCCGAGGCGTAGTGATTCGGCACGGTGCGGTAGACCGCCGTGCCATACGCCGCTTCCAGGTCGCGCAGGCGGATCTCGCCGCCCTTGTCGTGGCGGTTGACGATGATGTGCACCTTGTCCTTCGCGTATTCAAGCGAGCGGAACATGCCCAGCAGGCGCTTGCCGTCGCGGATGTAGGGCAAGGTCGCCTGCAGGACGGGAAAGATCATGTCGGCGTGATCGAGCGCGCGCACGCTGACGGCGTCGAGGTTGCGGCCCACGTCGAGCACGATGAAATCGTACTGGCGCCTGGCTTGCCGGATGATGGCGTCGATGTGCTCTGGCGCCACTTCGCTGGCGTGGGCCGGGTCCTCGGGCGCGGCCAGCACGCTGTAATTGGGCAGGATGTGCAGCATGCTCGAGCCCAGGAACGAAGGGTCGAGCCGGTGGATGTCGCGCGTGACGTCCGACAGCGTGGCCAGCGGCTTGTTCTCGGAAACGAAGAGCGAGGCGTCGCCAAAATGCAGGTTCATGTCGATCAGGGCAACGCGCTGCTGGCCGCCGGCGGCCAGCGCATAACCGAGGTTGCTGGCGATGAAAGTGGCACCGCTGCCGCCCTTGCAGGAGATGAAGGCCAGCACTTTGCCGTTGCCATGCTCGCGCCGCTCCAGCTTTTCCTCGATGCGTTCGAGCGCCGCATACAGGCTGGCCGGCGCGGCGGGATACGGCAGCACGTCGCGCACGCCCGCGCGCATGGCCTGCAGCAGGAATTCAGGCGCCTGCTGATGGCACAGCACGATGAAGGCCAGGCGCGGATGCAGGTTGCTGAGGCGTTCGATGGCGGCCAGGTCGCCGCCATCGTTCGACGGGCGGTCGAAGATCAGCACGTCGGGCAGCGACTGCGCCGCCTGCAGCGGTTCGAGCGTTTCGCCGCCTGCCTCGATCTCGTCGAGCCGGTTGCGGCTGCGCAGCAGCCGGCCCAGTTCGGACAGCGTTTTTTGATCCCTGGAGTGGATGGCGATTTTCACGATATGCCTTGCTGGTTCTGTGGTGACGATGCCAGGCTCACGGGCGCGCCCCGACGCCGATGGTGAAGGCGGCCGCTTGCGGGGCGGGCGCGGCAAAGCTTTTCTGATACGCCGCGTAGGCGGCCTGGGCGGCCTTGCCGTCCAGGCCGGCCACGGGGTCGCGGTTCGCGCCCGCCTGCGGCGACAGCACTTGCCGCAGGCGCAGTTGCGCGACGCTGTGGCCGAACTGCCGGTCCAGGTTCGGGGTGGCGGCGCAGCCGCTGGCGGCCAGCGCGGCCAGCAGCACAGAAAGGGAAAGGGAATGCTGCATCGGGTGCTCCTAGTGAATGTCCGGGCTGGCCGGCGCTGTCTGCGTGGCCGCTTCCTGCCGTGGCCGTGGCGCGCCAGCGCCTTCCATTTTTCCTTGCAAGAAAAACTCGCCGCGGCTGGGCGCCACATAGGTGTCGGTCGGCAAGACGATGTCGCCGTCGAGCGGCTTGACCAGGTGCGGCGTGATGATGAACACCAGCTCGGTGCGGTCGGTCTGGAAATCGCTGCTGCGGAACAGCGCGCCCAGCACGGGAATCTCGCCCAGGAAGGGCAAGGCCTTGATATTGGTCGTCACATTGTTCTTGATCAAGCCGCCCACGGCAAAACTCTGGCCGTCGAACAGCTGCACCGTGGTGGTGGTTCGCCGCGTGGTAAAGGCCGGCAGCACCGCATTGGCGGCGGTGCCCCCGCCGGTGGTGATGCCGATGCCTTCGCGGTTCAGCTCCGACACTTCCGGCGCCACCTTCAGGTTGATGCGTCCGCCTTCCAGCACGGTGGGAGTGAACTTGACGGCAATGCCGAATTCCTTTTCCTCCAGCGTGATCTTGTTGGTGGTGCTGTCTTGCGCGACCGGAATGAAAATCTTGCCGCCCGCCAGGAAACTGGCTTCCTGGCCACTGATGGCCATGATGTTCGGTTCGGCCAGCACCTTGACCAGGCCATCGCGCTTTTGCGCATCGAGCGTCAGAGCGTTGCCATTCTTGCCGTGCACGGCGCCCAGCTGGCTGGGGTTGCCGCTGAGCAGGTTCGACAGCAGGCCGTAGCTCCAGTTGCCGCGCGTGCCGCTGATGCCCACGCTGGCGCCCAGCTGGTCGACCAGGGTCTTCGACACTTCGGCGATCTTCACTTCCAGCATGACCTGTTGCGGCGCCGCGATCGTCAGCATATTGATGACCTTGACGCCGGCGGCGGCATTGACAGCGCTGGCAGCGCCGTCGGCCGGCGCGGCCGCTTCGCCGGTGCCGCGCTGCGCATAGGCTTGCGCCATGTCGAGGATCTGGCTGGCCTTGACGCTGTCGCTCACCTGCCCCGACAGCACGATGCTGCCGCCGGCCGCGCCGGCCTTGACGGCCCGCTCGCCGGGAAAGACATAGGCCAGCTGCGCCTGCAAGCCCTCGACGTCGATCTCGACTTCAATGTCGACGATCACGGGGCGCTGCTGCCGGTCCCACAGGATCAGGTTGGTGCTGCCCGGGGCCAGGCCCCAGACGAACAGCTGGCTGGACGAACCCAGCATCCTGGCGCCGGCCACGCGCGGATCGTTGACGGCGATCTGCGACACCGGCAGGCTCAGGCTGCGCAAGGTGGACTTGCCCACGGCGATGCGCACGGGTGCGCCCAGGCGGGCGATGTCGGCACCCAGCGACATGGCCGGCGCCGCGACGGGCGACATGACGGCCTGCCTGGCCGGCGGCGCCGCGCTGGCGATGCCCGGCCAGGCCAGGCCTGCCGCCGCGCCGCCCAGGGCCAGGACCAGGCGCATGCCCGGGGCGTGCTTACGAAATGTGTTCATCGATCATCCTTGCTTGCCTGCTGATGTTTAAAATTGCTGGACGCTCGTATCCATGCCCTTGATGACGGTGATGCTGTCGCGCGCGGGAGCGCGTGCCGGGACCGCCTGGCGCCGCGCCGCGCGCACCGGCGCGGCCGCCGGCGCCTTCAGTTCCAGCAGCGACTCCTTGGTGGCGCCGTCCGTGGTGACAGGTGCCGGATCGACCTGGTTGCGCAGCACCAGCGACAGGCTGCCCACGCTGCGCGCCAGGTCCAGCTTTTCCACCTGCTCCGGCGTCAGCTCCAGGGTCACGGCATTGACCACCTTGGGCTTGTTGTCGTCGCGGCCGGACTCCTGCGCCACGGCCAGCACCAGGATGCGTTCGAGCACGATCTTGGAAATGGCCAGCGGCCCGCCGCCCGCCGGCCTGGCGCGGTCATCCTGCGTATGCACGAGAATGTCGACGAAATTGCCCGGCAGGGCGAAGCCGGCCACGCCCACCACGTCGTTGACGCGCACGGTCATGGCGCGCTTGCCGGCAGCCACGATGGCCGACAGGCCGCCGGTGGCGCCAGGCGGCGCGAGCTTGCTTTCCAGCACAGGCTCGCCCCTGCTGACGGCCGTGCGCGTGATGCGCCCGTCCAGCGCGCCGGCCTCGCCAAACGCCCCCGGCGGCATGGCACCCGCCGGCCAGTCCATGCCGCGCAGCATGGCCGGCGTCACCTTCGCGCCCACGCCGATATCGACCAGCGCGACCATCACCGTCTGGCTGGCCGGCGCGCCCTGCCCTGACATCCAGCGCGCCGCCGCCAGCACGGCGCCTCCCGCCATCAGCAGCGCCAGCAGCAGCACGATCGCAACGCGGCTATTTCTCATGATTTTTCCTCTTGGTAAAACTTGGGTTTCCGGACGGGTGCGTCATGCATGGCCGCCGGCCGCCAGGGCCAGCCAGATGGCGGTGCCGGCGGCAATGGCGATTGCGTACGGCAAGTTGCCACCCGGTACGGCGGGCGCGCCGACACGCGGCACCTCGCCTGCCGCGGCGCGCAGCCAGCCTTGCAGCAGCCATTGCCGGACATTGGCCATGGACTGGCGCAGCGTGCCCTGGCACAGGGCGACGGCCAGCGCCAGCACGCCGCCCGCGAGCAGGCTGCACAGCACGGCAAACACGGCGGGGCGCGGGCCAAGAAAAGCCCCCACCATCGCCATCAGCTTGACGTCGCCCGCGCCCAGCGCCTTCATCACATACATGGGCAGCAGCAAGCCCAGGCCGACGGCCAGGCCGCCCAGCGCCAGCCACGGCCCGGCCGGCGTCACGCCGGGCAGTGCCAGGCTGTTGAGCAGCACGCCAAGCACGGCGCCGGAAAACACCAGCCGGTTGGGAATGCGCCGGCGGCGCACGTCATGCCAGACAGCCGCGGCAAGCAGCCCCCACAAGACCATGGCGGGGCTGAACGTCCAGAAAGAATGAGGGTCCATCGTGTACCTGATGCAAGCCGAGCGCATGACGGCATGCGCATCGTTGGGCGGGAAATCGGCAGGCCGCTGCGCATGGGCAGCGGCCTGCCGGGGTGCAGCGCGGTGGGCAGGCGCCTTAGATCGCCGCGCCCGTCAGCTTGGTGCCGATCGCCTTGAAGGCGCCATCGAGGCCGGTGGTGAAATAGCCGACGGCCGTGACCAGCGCCGCGGCCACCAGCGCCGCGATCAGCGCATATTCGATGGCCGTCACGCCATCTTCTTCGGCGATAAAGTTTTTAATGCAATTCATATTATTCCCTTTCAGGTCAAGTTTCAAACATGATAAAAACTGAAAATACAGTCTGAAAATAAAAACATCATCCTTGTTTTTATTTGCCAATTTCTGATGCGTGTATTTTATATAAACAAACATAAAACCGAATCAGAGAAAAGTCATTTTATGCGCAGTACAAATCATCTTAATTTTTTGTCTATAATCAGTACATATGTACTGTCATTCCGCGTGGACGGGCTCGGCCAGCCGGTTGCGGGTGGCGTACACATATAATTCCAGGCGGTTGGTGACATCGAGCTTGCTGTAGATCGATGTCAGATGATTACGCAAGGTTTGCTCCGAGATAAAAGCGCGCTGGGCTATCGCACGGTTCAGCGCGCCATTTCCTTCCACCATCATGGCAACGATCTTGCGCTCCTTCAGCGTCAGCCTGGCGATCCGCTGCTCTTCCGGATCGGGCGCCGCCTCCGGCTTGTTCAGCACGCCCAGCATGCTGTCGAGCAGCGCAGGATCCAGGCACAATTCGCCCCGATGCAGGCGGGCGATGGCGTCGACCATTTGCTTGACGGACGTTTCCTTGCCCAGCACCGCGCGCGCGCCGCTGCGCACGGCGCGCCCGCATGCGGCCTGGTCCTGCGTGCCGCTGAACAGCAATGCGCGCGAGACGCCATTGCCGAGCAGCTGCGGCAGATAGTCGATGGCGCAGGCGCCGCCGCAGCCAAGGTCGGCGTCCAGCACGATGACGTCGGGACACAGGGTCCGGGCCAGCAGCAGCGCGCTGTCGATCTCGGTGGAGCTGGCCACCACCTGCATCGCCGGCTGGGCACCGGCGAGCAACTGCTCCAGGCCCCACAGCCAGGTCTTGTGGTCCGACACCAGCATGACGCGGATGACATTGTTTGTTGACATGCTTTACCTCTTTACTTGTAGCCCACTCCCATCGGGGAATGCTGTTGATCCGAATCGGCTTGCCTGCCTCGTCCGCGCGCGCCTTCTGCTGCCGCGCGCAGGGGAAAGAAGTCATGGGGGCACAAGAGGCCTTGGGCCGGCACGCGCCAACGCGGTGCGTGCCCCAGGGCAGCGGTCGCCGCATGCCGGGTGGGTGCCGATGGATGGGCAGCGTGGCCTGGGCGGGAGCGCCGCTGGCGCGCCATCGCTGCTGCCACCGCTGCTGTTGCTTACATTGCAGCATTTTTGTTGCATCATCTTGCAAAACAAGTCCTTGCCTGCACGCAGGACAATCCTGACACCAGGCCTGTTTTCATACCCGCGCATATTACTCCCGGCCCTGTCGGGACGGAGCATGCACGTTTGAAATAGCGCAGTTAATTACGATTATCTTGACCTGTAATAATTTAAATGGCGGACACGCCCTTGAAAATCGATATAGAATAATCGCCAGTCAAATGGCGCAATGCCAGCCGCCCGACATTCGTCACCGCGGAACTTAACCGGATTATTCCCATGCGTTTAAAACAGGCCGATTCCCGCATATTCCGCAAGCCCGGCGGACAAGGCGGCGCCACCCTGGTTGAATTGGCCCTGATCACACCGGTCTTTCTCATGCTGATAATCGGCATCATCGAATTGAGCATGGCCTATTTTGCCAATATGACCATGCAGCACGCGGTGCGCGAAGGCGCGCGCTATGCCGTCACGGGGGCCAAAGACCTCGACCCGAACAGCGCCAACCAGCAGCGCTACCAGGCCGTGATGCACAAAATACGCGACAGTTCCATGGGCATGTATGACAAGGTCAGCCCCGTGATCTCCGTCAACGGCAGCGATGCGGTGGGCGCCGCCATGTTCGGCCAGGCCGGCGATATCGTCGTCATTTCCGTCGATTGCCGCTGGGCGTTCGCCACGCCTTTGATCCGTGCCCTGTTCCGCGACGGCCAGGCGCATTTCGTGGTGGCCGCCACCATGCGCAATGAAAGCTTTGGCGGCCTGTGATGCGCTCCCACCGTCCGGCACGCCGTGCCGCGCGCGGCATTGCCGCCATCGAATTTGCCATCGTGCTGCCCTTGCTGGCCTTGCTGCTGTTCATGCTGGCCGACCTGTCGCGCGCCATCCAGGCCAAGACCATCCTGCTCAATATCAGCCGCGAAGGCGCCAACCTGTCCGCACGCGCCACGTCCGACCTGAGCGCCTCCAGCCAGGGCATCATGAATGCGCTGGCGGCCACCACCCCGCCGCTGGACATGAAGGGACGCGGCATGATCTACATCACCAAGATCATGGGCTACACGGCAAAGAGCGGCTTGCGCAATATCGTGCTGGAACAGTACCGCTGGGAGGCTGGCGCGAAGGCCAGCGGCTACCTGCCCGCCAGCCAGGTGTGGCAATGCGGCAGCTGGAGCAATGGCACGTGCAGCGGCATCGCCAGGGACGAATACGCCCCCACGGTGTCATTGATGCAGAGCCAGTTGGCCGATGGCGAACTGATTTACGCCGTGGAAACTTTCTACCATTTCGACATGCTGTTCGGCACCTTGAAATTTGGCAACAGCACGACGCCCGTGCTGGCGCCCAACCTCACTTCGATGACGGTATTCTGATGCGCATTCCACACAAGCGGCAAGGCGGGCAAGTGCTGGTCATGGTGGCGCTGTCGGCCGTCGTCCTGATCGCCTCCGTGGGCCTGGCCATCGATTCGGCCCTCGGCTACTTCGTCAAGGCCAAGCTCAATGCGGCCGTCGATGCGGCCAGCCTGGCGGCGGCGCGCGGCGTCACCGCGGGCAGCTCGGAAGAGGCACAGCGGGCCAGTGCGCGCCAGTCGGCAAGGGATTTTTTTGACATCAATTATCCGGATCACTTCCTGCTGTCGACGCCGACCCTCCATCCCGTCGACGTCACGTTCGACAGGGGTAGCGTCACCATCGACGTTTCTGCCACCGCCTCGCTGCCCGTCTCGCTGATGGGCGTACTCGGTTTCAAGACCCTGAACGTGGCGGCCAGCGCGCAAACCATCCGCAAGGACCTGGACATGGTGCTGGTGATGGACACGTCGCGTTCGCTGGAAAACAATGCGGACGCCGTGCGGGCGGCGGGCAAGTCCTTCCTGAACAAATTCAATTCCACGGTCGACCGGGTCGGCTTGCTGCACTTCGCTTCGGAAGCGCAAATCGACGTGCCGATCAGGCAGGTCGAGCGCGGTTTCGACCGCAGCGGCATGACCATGAAAGGCGGAAAGATCGATCAATTCACCTTTGTCGGCGGCACCAACTCTTCCGCCGGCATGTTCCAGGCACGCAAGCAGCTGAAGGACATCGCCCAGGTCAACCGCTCCAGCCTGCGCGTCATCGTGTTTTTTTCCGACGGCTCGCCAGCGGCGTTTTCCGCGTACTTTCCCAATGCCGGCGGCAAATGCCAGACGGCGGGCGGGCTCGCGACCTTTCCGACACTGCAAAACCCGGCATTGGCCGGCCTGTACCGGATGAAAGTGAGCGACACGCTGCAGTACGGCGATTGCGCCGCCAATCAGATCACCGCGCTTCCCGCATGGTATAACGCGAATAATGACGCGGCGCTGCGCGAATTTCCCATCGTGACCAACACGCCCCGTGTCGTGACCGCTTCCATCGCCTCGGCGCAAGTGCAATGGACGAATGTGCACCGCGCCTCGCGCAACCTGGTCGAGGCGATGGCAGCCAAGGCGCGCCAGGAAGGCATTTTCGTCTTTACCCTGGGCATGGGCAGTTCGCTGACCAAGCCCGAGGGCCCGGACAAGGAAAAAGGCGAAGACTTGCTGCGCTGCCTGGCCAACGCGCCCGATGCGAAAGCCAGCTGCCGCAAGCCGGCCGAACCCGTGGGCTTGTACTGCTATGCGGCCACCGAAAGCGAGCTGAGCCCATGTTTCACGCGCCTCGCCTCGGCCATTTTGCGTATTTCCAAATAAGTAGCGGCGGCGGGGCATCAGTGAAAATCAATGGCCTTCGCTGGCGTTGAACATCGATTTGGCGTAGATCAAGCCCAGGCCATAGCCGCCACCGTGCGCCACGGCCGTCGCCACCGTCTCGTCGTAGGTTTCGCCACGGGCCCAGTCGCGCTGCAGTTCCAGCAAGTATTGCACGGACGTCATCGGCTGCGCGCCCGCCTGCAGCATGCGCTGCATGGCCATCGCATGCGCTTCATCGGAGACGTCGCCGCTGGCGTCGGCGATCACATAGACTTCAAAACCCTGTTCCAGCGCCGACAGGGCTGGCCCCACGATGCAGACGGACGTCCACAGGCCGGCCAGCACGATCTTGCCCTTGCCGTAGCCATTCACCTTGTCGGCGATGCGCGCATCTTCCCAGGTATTCATGCTGCTGCGGTCGATCGGCGCCTGTTCCGGGAAGACGGACTGGATTTCATCGAAGATGGGGCCGGAGAACGATGTGGCGGCCACCGTCGTCAAAATCGTCGGCACCTTGAATTCACACGCCGCCTTGGCCACCAGTGCCGCATTGTTGCGCAGCAAGGCCAGGTCGATGGAACGGGTGGCGAACGCCATCTGCGACTGGTGGTCGATCATGATCAGGGTATGATCGTTCGGGGTCAGCAGTTTTTGTGCGGCTTGGGCGGTGGCGACAGGCATGATGTTTTCCTTAGTGAAAATAATTGAATATGAAAAAGAAAGCTCGTTATACGGCGTTTCTGCTCCTGCCCTTGCGCCACGCTGTGTGCGCCGGGCCAGTGCCATGCAGTATGGACGAGATACTTTGAAAACAAAAACGGAAAAAATGCCAAGCCATATGCAATTTTTTCGATGATATAAAATAGCCGCAGCAGCGGCCCGCACATCAAGGAGAAAAACATGGGATTTGAATTCAGGATCACGGCCAGCCTGACGCAGGAACAGCGCCAGCACCTCGCGCAGCTGCCAGAGTTGGCGGCGACGGCGCCGCGCCCGCCCGGCGCCGCCATGCCCGACACCGAGGCCAGGCTGACGGACGCCGGCCTGTACATCTGCCAGCACCTGCGCCCGGACCCGTGGCACGGCCTGGACGCCGTGCACGCCTGGCTCGATGCGCAGGGCGTGGACTACGCCGTCGCGGAGATCGACGACTAGGCTGGCAAGGCGCCGTCAGCGACAGCCCTGGCTAGAACTCTTCCCATTCGTCACTTTTGGCGAGGCGCTGGCCGTCGCCTGCCTGCGCGGGGCGGAGCGCCCTGCCGGGCGGGCGCGCGGGCAAGCGCGTAACAGGGCTCGCTTCCTTGCGGCGCGGCGTTTTTTCAGGGCGAGAAAATTCGCCTGGAAGGCGATGCCGTCGATGACGCCGTCTCTTCCAACGAACTGGCCTGCTGTTCCGTGCGCGCCGACAGGTCGATATTGCCCGAGGCAATCTGGCGCGACGCCGTGGCGATGGCTTGCGTACCGCCGCGCACTTCGGTGACGATGCGCAGCAGGCTGCTTGTCATGTCTTTCAATGCCGGCATCAGCTCGCCCGTCCCATCCTTCGAGCGCACCTCCATCTGCACCGTCAAGTCGCCCTGCGCCACCTGCCTGGCCACATCGATCGCCGAGCGCAACGGCGCGCTGATGTTACGCGCCCGCCAGCCAGGCTTGCTTGGCAGCATCGAGCTTCGCCGGGCGCTCCTGCTGGGCCGGATTATCGCTGGTCATGTCGCGCGCCTTGGCCAGGTGCGTGCCAAACCAGGCCTGCCCCGCCTTGTACGGCTCCAGCGACGCCTCGGCGCCCGTGATCACGTAGCCGCGCTGGCCTGTTTCCATATTGATCAGGCTTTCCAGGATTGCGCTGTTTTCGGCGAGGACCTGATAAGTGTGGGTATTGATGGCATTGACGTCGGCCAAGCGCGAAACATTCTACGTTGCGACAGTGACCAGGCCGGCCAGCAACAGGACGATGGTGCCGAAACCGCCATACAGGCGGGTGGCGATGCGAAGATCGGCGATACGCATGATATTCCTCCAGGAATGAACACTCCGGCGCCACGGTGAGTCCCGCGCATGCAGTGGTTACAGGCAATAGTAGGGAACAACGGCAATAGGGAGCGCGCCCTTGCTTCACTTTTCTTTACGTGCGGCCTTGCAAAGCTGAAACAAAACAGGCGCGTTTTTGCCAGGCTGTTATACTTCGCGTGTGCGGCACATATGACCAGTCCCCTTGCCGCTGTCTTTCGACCCCTAATCTGATTGCCTGCGACTGGCGCCCCCCGATGGCGACAGGCCGATCTCACAATAAAGTTACCATGTCCTTTTCCTCCCTCGGATTGTCCGACGCTATCGTACGTGCCGTTACCGAACACGGCTACACCGTGCCGACCCCCATCCAGACGCAGGCGATTCCCGCCGTGCTGGCTGGCGGCGACTTGCTGGCCGGTGCACAAACCGGTACCGGCAAGACGGCCGGCTTCACCCTGCCCTTGCTGCACCGCCTGTCGACTGACGCGAATGGCGCAGCCATCACCAGCAACACCTCGACGCGCCCGATCCGCGCCCTGATCCTGGCACCGACGCGCGAACTCGCCGCGCAGGTCGAGGAAAGCGTGCGCACCTACGGCAAATACACCAAGCTGAACTCGACCGTGATCTTCGGCGGCGTCGGCATCAACCCGCAAATCAAGCAGCTCAAACACGGCGTCGACGTGCTCGTCGCCACGCCGGGCCGCCTGCTGGACCACATGGGCCAGGGCACGGTCGATCTGTCGAAGGTGGAAATCCTGATCCTGGACGAAGCCGACCGCATGCTCGACATGGGTTTCATCCGCGACATCAAGAAAGTGCTGGCCGTGCTGCCGCCGAAACGCCAGAACCTGCTGTTCTCGGCCACGTTCTCGGAAGAGATCAAGGCCCTGGCCGACGGCTTGCTGAACAAGCCAGCCATGATCGAGGTGGCGCGCCGCAATTCGACCGTGGAAGTGATCAAGCAAAAGATCCATCCCGTCGACCGCGACAAGAAGCACCCGATGCTGTCCTACCTGATCAAGTCGAACAACTGGACGCAAGTGCTGGTGTTTACGCGCACCAAGCATGGCGCCAATAAACTGGTCGAGCAACTGGGCGCGGACGGCATCGGCGCCCTGGCCATCCACGGCAACAAGAGCCAGTCGGCACGCACGCGCGCGCTGTCCGAGTTCAAGGATGGCACCTTGCAAGTGCTGGTCGCCACCGACATCGCCGCGCGCGGTATCGATATCGACCAGTTGCCGCACGTCGTCAACTACGACTTGCCAAACATTCCGGAAGACTATGTGCACCGTATCGGCCGCACGGGCCGTGCCGGCGCCAAGGGCGAAGCCGTGTCGCTGGTCTGCGTGGATGAGCACGAAATGTTGAAAGACATCGAAAAGCTGATCAAGCAGACGCTGCCGCGCGAAGTCATCGAAGGCTTCGAGCCGGACCTGAACGCCCGCGCCCAGCCTGTGCAATTGCGCAGCGGCACCGGCGGTCACCGCAACAACAGCCGCGCGCCAGCCGGCGCCGTGGTGCGCGTGAAAACCGGCGGCAGCGGCGCCAAGCCACGCAGCGCCGGCCCGGCGGGCGGCGGTGGCGGCGGCAACCGCAGCGGCAATGCGCCGCGTTCGGCGGCCAATCACCGCTCCGGCGGCCGCGGCCGTTAATACACGCTGGTAAGCGCGTATCGCAGGAATAAAAACCGTTCCAGGACTTGCTTCTGGAACGGTTTTTTCATGCACGCCACCAATTGCCAATTTGGGCTAGGATAGCAGCCATCATCCTCACCTGCGTGCTGCCATGCCGAACTTCGCTGCCAACCTCAGCATGATGTTTACCGAACTGCCCTTCCTGGACCGCTTTGCCGCCGCCAGGGAAGCGGGCTTCGATGCCGTCGAATTTCTGTTTCCCTATGCCGTCGAGGCGCGCCAGATCGCCATGCGGCTGGAACGCCACCATCTGCAGCTGGCCGTCTTCAATTTTCCGCCCGGCGACTGGGAGCACGGCGAGCGGGGCATCGCCTGCGATCCGCGCCGGGGCGAGGAATTTCGCGACAAGGTGCAGCTGGCGCTCAACTACGCGCTGGCGCTCGGGGCGAAACAGTTGCATTGCATGTCAGGCATCGTGCCGCCCGGCATGAGCCTGGAGCGGGCGCGGCAAAGCCTGATCGGCAACCTGCAATTTGCCGCCGACGCCTGCCGTCCGCATGGCATCAACGTGCTGATCGAGCCGATCAACCACTATGACATGCCCGCTTACTTTCTGCACCATAGCCAGCAGGCGGCCGACATCATCGCCGACTGCCAGCGCAGCAATATCTTCCTGCAATACGACATTTATCACATGCAGCGCATGGAGGGCGAGCTGAGCAACACCATCCGCGCCATGCTGCCCCTGATCCGCCACATCCAGGTCGCCGATACGCCGGGCCGCCACGAACCGGGCACGGGAGAAATCAACTACCGCCATCTGTTCAAGCTGCTCGACCAGATCGGCTACGCCGGCTGGGTCGGCTGCGAATACCGCCCCGCCAGCGACACCGTTGCCGGACTGGGCTGGCGCGAGCGATTGACGGCCAGCGCGGGCAACTGATCGCAGCGCGCTTGCGCGCGCACAAGGCGGGCGGCGCAAGCCGGCACGACAATACCTTTCCATACAGTATTTCCTGTCGAGAGGTGACGTGTCCGCCCTGCCCGCCCGCCATCGCCGCGCCCTTGGCCTGAACCTCTGCCTGCACCTCGGTCTGGCTATCGTCCTGTGCGGTTGCGCCAGCCCGCGCACCGACCTGGCGCAAGTGCGCGCCCTGGCCGCCGGCACCGCTGCCTTGACCGCCTTCAGCGAACTGTCGCAGCGCCACGTGGACACCTACCAGCGCGCCCGCCCCTATCTGTCGCCAGCCGAAGACGCGCGCGAACGCCTGCTCGATGCGCAGCGCCGCGCCGCGCAGGCCGACGTCGCGCGCCTGGCGCAGGCCGTGCGCCTGTACCTGCAGGCGCTGGGGCGGCTGGCCGATGCCGACGCGTATGACGTGCAGCCCGAACTGGCCGGCGCCGGCGCCGCCATCCGCGCCTGGCCCGGCAGCGGCATCGACGACCGCCATGTCCGCGCCTACACCTTGCTGCTGCAGCAACTGTCGCGCCTGGGCGGCGCGGCCAGCCAGCAGGCGCACCTGGCGCAAGTGCTGCACGACGGCGACGCGCCGCTGCAAGCCCTGCTGGCCGCGCTCGACAGCTTGCTGGCGCTGTACGACAAGAGCGGCGATAACGAGCGCGACATGGTACTCGGCTTGCTCGACGTGGAAATCGCGTATGCGGACGCGCCGCCGCAGCGCCTGCTGGCCGTGCTGGCGAAAAACATGCAGCAAAGCAAAACCGAGGAATACCGCCTGATTGGCTTGCGCCATACCCTGGCGCGCCGGCAACTGGCGGCACTGGCGCGCCAACACGCCCAGCTCGCCGCCGCCCTCACCACCACGGAGGCTAGATGGACGGATCGGTAAGCAGAAGCAACAACAGCGAACGCCGCGAAGCGGCGCTCAGCAGCGCCATGCGCGTCGAACAACTGGCCGACAGCCTGTCGCAGGCGGCCGTCACCCTGCACGGCGCCGTCATGCGCGCCATCCGCAAGCGCGCCAGCCAGGGCGCCGACGGCATCAGCCACAGCCAGGCGCAAGCCGTCTTCGCCCTGGAAGTGGCCTTGCGCCAGCAAGCCAACCAGCTGTATGCCGATGCCGCCGGGCACACGGTAGCCGGCCTGGAAACGGCGCAGCGCCAGCTCAGCGGCCTGCTCGACACGGTGCGCCTGCGCATCGCCCGCAACGACGACGTGCGGCACTGGATCAGCCTGGCGACGAGCTTGTTGCACCTGGGCAGCGCCGTCCTCGCCGGCAATCCCGAGCGCATCCTCAGCACCCTGGGCAAGGTGCGTGAGCGGTTGCAAGAGATGGCACCGGACTGATTGAAATCGGCCGGCGAGCGCCTATACTGGGACGTCCCCGCCTGGCAATCGTGCCTGCGGGGGCGATGACCGGAGGAGGCCAATATGCGTATCGAACCGTATTTGCAATTCGATGGAAACTGCGCGCAAGCGCTGGAATACTACCGCCAGCACCTGCATGGCACGGACCTGTGCCTGATGCCATATCGGGGCTCGCCGGCCCAGGGCCAAGTCAAGGAAGACTGGTATGACAAGATCATGCACGGCTCCGTGCAATTGGGACCCACCATGCTGATGGGCTCGGACGGCGGCTGCGACGAGGGCGCCAAGGGCATGAGCGGCAGCGCGATCTGCCTGACCGTCGATACGCCGGAAGAGGCGGAACGGGTCTTCGACGCGCTGGCGCGTGACGGCAAGGTCCAGATGCCGCTGGAGGAAACGTTCTGGGCCAAGCGCTTCGGCATGCTGAAAGACCAGTTCGGCGTCGCCTGGATGGTCAACTGCCTGAAAGAGCCTGCATAGAACGGCCGCTGCCAGCCTGCGCCGCGTCAAACGCGGCGCATGTAGTAGCGCAAGCAGAGCCGCCAATCTTGGACTACCATAATGGAAGTAACCTCTACCGGGTGACAACCATGAATGAATTGCCGCAAGACCAGCTGCAGCGCTTGCGCAGCGTGCTGGAGCAACGCAAGCTGGCGTTACTGGAACAGATCGAGAACGAAGCGGCCGAAGCGGATGCGCGCGCCTCGCTGCTCAATGAAATCGAAGCCTCGCCGGCCGACAATGCCAGCGTACTCACCTTGAACGCCCTCGTCAGCGAAGCGGCCGAGCACAACCTGGCGCAGCTGGCCATCATCAAGCACGCGCTGGCCAAGTTTGCCGATGGCAGCTATGGCCTGTGCGACAACTGCGGCGAAGCCATCGGGCTGTCGCGCCTGAACGCGCGCCCCGAAGCGCGCCTGTGCATCGATTGCCAGACGCGGCTGGAAAAAGCCCAGCGCTCGGTACCATGACTGCGCAACGACAAAGGGCAAGGCATCGCTGCCGTGCCCCTTGCTGTCCAGCGACTGCCATCCGTCCGCTGCCAGCGTCTGTGCGCCGGCTGGGTGGACGGGTCTCCTCTACTGCCATTGCCCTACTTTAAGTATTCAGCTGCAGGCCGGATCAGCTCATGTGCTGTCCGCCATTGATGGCGATGTTCGCGCCCGTGACGAATGCCGCCTCGTCGGACGCCAGGTAAGCCACCAGGGCCGCCACCTCGTCCGGCTCGCCCAGGCGGCCCAGGGGAATCTGCGGCAGGATCTTCGTTTCCAGGATATCGGCCGGCACGGCCGTCACCATCTGCGTGCGCAGGTAGCCGGGCGAGACCGTGTTGACGGTGATGCCGTGGCGCGCCACTTCCAGCGCCAGCGCCTTGCTGAAGCCATGCACGCCCGCCTTCGCGGCTGCGTAGTTGCACTGGCCAAACGCGCCCTTCTGGCCATTCACGGACGAGATATTGATGATGCGGCCCCATTTTTTTTCCAGCATGGGTTCGAGCACCTGCTTGCTCATGTTGAACAGGCTGTCGAGATTGGTGCGCATGACTTCGGCCCAGTGCGGCAATTCCATCTTGCGCATGCTCTGGTCGCGCGTGATGCCGGCGTTATTGACCAGCACGTCGACGCGGCCGTACTGCGCCAGCACGCTTGCCACGGCCTCGCTGCAGGCAGCGAAATCGCTCACGTCGAGGGCCAGCGGATGAAAATAATACTGCTGCGCCTGCTGTTCGCCGAGCCAGCTTTCCACCCGCGCATTGCCCGGCGTATGCGCCGCCACGACGGCAAAGCCCGCCGCATGCAGGCGGCGGCACAAGGCCGTGCCCAGGCCGCCCATGCCACCCGTGACCAGCGCTACCTTTTGCTCATTCATTGCTGTCTCTCCCCGCTTGTTATGGTTGTTCTGCGTGGGATCAAGTGTAGGTGCAGTTTTTATCGCCAGCTTTGCGCCAGATCAAGTGCCCAGCCTGTCAAGAATGCCGCAGTCGTGCGCGGCCGGCACCCCGGACTGTGCCAGAATGGCCGCTACTGCACAGCGAGAGGCCAGGCCATGACATACAAGACCGTATTGCTCCACATCGACGACAGCGCAGGGCGCGGCGCCCGCATCGAAGCGGCCGCCAGCATCGCCCAGGCCTGCGGCGGCCACCTGACGGGCGTGGCTCTGACGGGCGTGTCGCGCCTGCTGTACCAGAACCAGCCCGACCTCGATGCCGATCCGAACCTGAGCTTGCATCTGAATTTCCTGCGGGAACGCGCGACGCGCGCCCTCGACGGTTTCGAGGCGCAGGTGCGCGCGGCCGGCGTCGCCTCGTTCGAACAGCGCGTGCTCGACGACGAAGCGGCGGGCGGCATCAGCCTGCTGGCCCGCTATGCGGACCTGGTCGTCATCAGCCAATACAATGCCAAGGATAAATCGCCGTCCGTGATGCGCGACTTTCCCGCGTATGTGCTGCTGCATTCGGGCCGTCCCGTGCTGATCGTGCCGTATGCGCCACCGCTGCCGCTGCTGGCGCCGCCGGCAGCGGCGCGCAGTGTGCTCATTTCCTGGAATGCCAGCAAGGAAGCGAGCCGTGCCGTGAGCGCCGCCCTGCCCCTGCTGCAGCGCGCCGGGCAAGTCCACGTGGCCATCTTCGACGCCCAGGTGCATGCCACCGAGCACGGCGAACAGCCGGGCGCCGAACTGACGCACTACCTGGCGCGCCACGGCGTGGAAGCGCGGCTGCATTTGCTCGATGGGGGTGGCGTGCGGCGCGGCGATATCGGCGAAGCGCTGCTGTCGCAGGCCGCCGACCTGTCGGCCGACTTGCTGGTGATGGGAGCGTATGGCCATTCGCGCCTGCGCGAAACCATCCTCGGTGGCGTCACGCGCACGATTTTGCAAAGCATGACAATCCCCGTGCTGATGGCGCACTAGGCCATCGGGCTGATGGCAGGGCTAGCCGCCCTGCCAGGGCTGGCTGCGGATCTTCGCCACCTGGCGCTGCGCCAGCCACTGCCACAGCTGCAACGCGTCGCCCTGCGGCAGGGCCGACATGTGGCGCGGACGGGCCAGGGCGATTTCGCAATCGCGGTCCGACCATTCCTCGAAAGTGACTTCGCCTCCGCTAGCGACCTCGACCTGATACATCAAGCCATCGTCGTAACCGAAGCGCAACAGGACGGTGGCCGGGCTGCCGTCCGGCGTGACGGCGCCGCCACGGTAGACTTCGGCCAGCGCATCGGCCAGCTGTGCCGGCGAGGGCGCGCAGATGTCGCGCCCATCGGCCCGTGTCAGAATGAACCATGCCTGTGTCATGACGCGCCCTCCTATCCATACTCGTTAGCATGCGAGGCAAGTACTACGGGCAGTCACCTGGGTCCAGTGTCACTTCGGGCGCGCGGAAACTATCCCTGTCGGCATTGTTTACCAATCATTAGCAATACTAACAAGGATCATACCTAAATTTCATGCAGCGCGGAATTTATGCATGTTGCGCCACAGATGCGCTGATTTACGCCACCAGCACGGGAATGCTGAGTGGGTCAAAATCATGCCAGTCGCCATTGGCGATCGTGCCTTCCGCTTCCTCGATATGCTCGGCGCCCAGCCGGTGCAGCGCCTCGAGCGCCCGTTCGCGCTCGTCGAGGCCGCCCAGCGCGACGGCGATCAGCATGCCCGGATGCCGCGGCTGGCGGCGGTTTTCTCCGTTATCCTCGGGCTCACCCGCCTCCTTCATTTTATTGAAACTGTAAAGCGAACCCACGTGCGCGCCCACCAGTGCCCCCACCACCGGGCCCAGCGGCCCTGTCGCCAAGGTGGCGGCAGCGCCGATGCCCGCGCCGACGGCGGCCCCGACGGCCACGCCTTCGACCACGCCTTCCGGCGTCTCCATGGCACCGGGCGACATGTCGCGGTCGCCACCGAGCGCGTGCAAATCGTGCTGGCCCGGCTGATTGACAAAGAAGGCGCTGATGTGGCTATCGGCAAAGCCCGCCTGGTTCAGGGCGGCGCGCGCGGCGTCGACCTGTTCCTGCAACTGAAAATGACCTGCGATGATGCGTGACATGATACGGCCCTCCTGGTCGGCTGCGGGCGCACCATGCGCCACTTCCCTAGCGTGCGCTCACCGACCGTGAAATACCGTTCGCTTACGCACACAGCCGCTCACTCATGTCTGCTGGGCAGGAAGAAATACGCCCCGAAAATCACCAGCAGCAGAGATATGAAGAATTCATCTAAGGCGTCAGCACCGGTGCGGCACCGCCGAGGCGCAGGATCGCCGCTTTTGCCCCCACGGCGCCCGGATAGCGGGGGTCAAGCTGCAGCGCCTGGCGGTAAGCCTCGACAGCCTGCGGATGCAAGCCTTGCTCCACATAAAACTCGGCCAGGCTATCCTGCAGATTCGCGTCGCGCGGATGCAGGCTGACGGCCGCCTGCAGCACGGCCATGCCTTGCGCCACGGCGCCGCTGCCTTTCAGCCGATAAGCTTCCAGGTTCAGCGCCGCCGGACTGGCCGCGCCCAGCGGATCGCGGGCCAGCGCCAGGCGCAGGGCGGCAACGGCGGATTCTGTCTTGCCAGCGCGCTGCAAGGTCAAGCCTTGCAGCGCATGTGCGCGGTCGCTGAGCGGATACAGTGCCACGGCCAGACGGCTGGCCGCCAGCGCCGCCTCCGCCTCGCCGCGCCCGGCCGACGCTTGCGCCAGTTCCTGCAGCTCGGGCACGAAATCGGGGTAGGCGCGCTGGCCGCGGAAGGCCGTGCGCAGCTGGCTATCGAGTGCGGCGATGGATGCGGAGACGGGCGCAGGTGCGGCCGGCCAGGCGATGGCGGCCGTGCGGTCCCAGCTGGCGGCCAGGGTCACGATGGCTTGCTCGAAGGCGGCCTCAAAACGGGGCAAGGTGCCGGCCTTTGTACCTTGCGACAACAGGACATAGTCGCGCGCAAATGCCAGCGCGCCGCCGCGCGAGTATTGATTCAGGTCGATGCCCGCCTCGCGCAGCTGGGCGGCCATGCTGGCGCCGGCCGCCAGGAAAACTCTTCCGCCTGCGGGATGGCGGGCCGCTTCGATGTAGGCGCGCGCCGCCGGGGCGTCGGGCGCCAGCGCCTGGCGGTTGATTTGCCTGAAGGCCTCGCGCGTGGCTGCCGCATCGGCATAGGGTTCATTCGTGCGCTCGGCATGGGACCGCCCCTCCTCGAACAGGCCTTGCGCCACCTGGTACGCGCGCTGCGCGCCCGCATCGGCGATATACGTTTTCAGCTGCCACGGTTCGCCCGTGACCACCTCGAACAGGCGCTGCACGAAGGCTTCCGGATTGACGCGCTCGAGATTGGAGGCGACGGCAATGGTCAGCTTGCGCGAGGGAAAGCTGTACAGATAGGTGACGGTTTCCGGCTGCTGGCCGCTGTGGGCGATGGCGTAGCGCCCGCCCGTCGGAAACAGTTCCCAGCCCATGCCATAGTGCGTCAAGCGGCCCGCGCGCGTGGCCATCGGCTGCACCATGGCGGCCACGCTGGCCGCCGACAGGATCTTGCCTGCATGCACACCCCTGCCGAAAGCGAGCATGTCGGGCACGCTGGCGCGCGTGCCGCCGGCCGAAAAGCGGCTGCTGATGTCGACGAATTCCGAATTCTTCCACTCCTTGCCGGCCAGCCGGTAGCCGCGCACGCGGTGCGCGATCACGGTGTCCGGGTCATCCATCACGGTGGCGTCCATGCCCAGCGGCCCCCACACGTGGCGCCGCATGTAGCCGCCATAGCTTTCGCCCGAGGCGCCCTCGATGACAGCGCCCAGCAAGTTGTAGCCATAGCTGGTATAGCGAAAGCGCGTGCCCGGTTCGGCGATCAGGTCGAATTGCTCGAAGACGGCAATGGACTGGCGCGTATCCTTGTGCTCCTTGAAATGCTGTTCCGCCTTGCTGTCGCGGTAGGCGTCGATGCCGCCCAGGTGGCCCAGCAACTGGCGTACCGTCACGGGAAACGCTTTGACGGGGAAGTACGGCACATAGGTTTGCACGGGCGCATCCAGGTCAACCTTGCCCTGTTCCACCAGCTGCAAAATGGCCACCGCCGTCATGGGCTTGGTGACGGACGCCAGCCGGTAGCTGGAACGGGCCGTGGCCGGCACGCGGTTTTCCAGGTCGGCATAGCCATAGCCTTTTACCCATTCCACGTCGCCCTGGCTGAAACCGACGGTCACGCCCGGGATGCGCTCCGCCCCCATGCGCTGGGCCGCCCAGCCGTCGAAGTCCGCCAGTCGCGCAGCCAGCGCAGGAGCGGGAGCGGAGGCGGCTTGCGCCGCGCCGCAGAACAGCGCCAGCGCGCCGGTGAAAGCGTAGTATTTGCTGCTTTGCATAGTCATGATTCCATGGTGAGGGCCGTGTGCACAGCACGGCGCTCATGCATGGTAAGTGTCTTTCACACAGCATAGGCGGGCCATGCACGAAATGCACGTGGCCGGCACGAACGGCACCGAAGTGGATGAAAATGTTGCAAAGGGGTCGCAACGGGGTAGCACATGAGCAGCTACAATGCCCGCCATGCCCTCCTTCTTCCGCTACCTGCTGCGGTACTGCCTCGCTGGCTGCCTGGCCTTGCCCACCTTCGCCTGCGCCATGCATCCGCTCTGGCTGGACGAAGGCTGGCGCGCCTGCGGCAACACGCCGTCTGCGCCCGCCTCGCTGCAGCAGCTGGTTCAACCGGGCCAGTTGCTGTGCGTCGAGCGCGACGTCACCCTGGCCGCCACGCCATCGTCGACGCAGCTGCTGGTGCTGTCGGCGCTGGCTTCGAGCGAGCTGTGGCTGGATGGCGACTTGATCGGCAGCAATGGCCAACCGGCCCGCCAGGCCAGCGGGGAACGCGCGGGCGACATCGATTTCGCCATCCACCTGACGCCACAACAATTGGCCAAGGGCAAGCACCACCTGCGCCTGCTGCTGTCGACGCAGCAGGTGCCTGCGCACCTGGTGTCGCCATTTTATGCGCTGTACCTGGTCGACCGGCAAGACTACCGCACGGGGCTGGTCTGGTACCGGTTGCCGCCGCTGCTGCTGGCCGGGGCGCTGGGCGCCGTCGCCGTGCTGTTCCTCACCTTGACGGCGCTGTACCAGCGGCAGCGGCACTGGGCCATGTTTGCCGCGCTGTGCCTGGTGGCGACGCTGCTGCTGGTGGCGGAACTCTGGCGCAGCTTTGCCGGCTATGCCTACCCCTGGCACATGCCGCGCCTGTATGCCGTCAGCGCCCTGACCTGGCTGTTTTCCGCCTTGCTGCCCCTGTATTTTTATACGGCCTACCGCCTGCCGCGCTGGCCGCTGGCGGCGGCAGCGCTGCTGGCGTGCATCGCGCTGGCTGGCGCGTTGCCCACGCATTTCGACGCGCGCTGCTGGTGGATGTTTCTGACGGGTCTGGCAGCGAGCCTGGCGCTCAACCTGGCCGCCCTGTGGCGCCGCCTGCCGGGCAGCCGTGGCGGCACCTTGATCGCGCTGGCCTCGTGCGCGCTGTTCCTGCTGACGGGCAGCCAGTTTGCCGAAGGCGGCTTCGCCATCGTCGTGTGCTTCTTGCTGCTGCCCCTGTGTGCGCAACTGCTGGCGCAGCTGCTGCGCGAACGCAGCAAGGCGGCGCGCGCCCAGCAACTGGAAAACGAGCTCTTGCGCAAGAGCATGCAACCGCATTTCCTGATGAATTCCCTCAGCCTGATCAGCGAGCTCAATGCGCAATCGCCGCAGGCGGCCGAAACCTTCATCGAGGCGCTGGGCGCCGAGTTGCGCATGCTCAATGAATTTGCCCAGCAGCCCAGCATTGCCCTGACGCAGGAACTGGCCCTGTGCCAGAATTACCTGAGCATCATGGGCACGCGGCTGCAACAGCCGTGCAGCCTGCAGCTCGATGGCGAGGCGGCGGGCATCACCGTGCCGCCCGCCCTGTTGCTGACGGCGCTGGAAAATGCGTTCAGCCACAACCGCTACCGCCACGGCGCCCTGTTTGTCCTGCGCATCGTAAAACATGCACAAACGCACGTGCTCACCCTGCTCCTGCCCGAAGGCGAGACACGTCCGCACGCGGGTAGCGGCGTGGGCGAACAGTACATCCGCGCCAGCCTGCGGGCCGTGTTTGGCGATCATGCCCGCTATGCCAGCGAATATGCAAGCGAACAACCGCCAGCGGGCTGGCGCCTCACCTTTACCTTGCCGGCGGCGCCATGAATGTATTGATACTGGAAGATGAACCGCTGATCGCGCAAGGCCTCGAACGCGAGGTGCGCGCGCATTTCGGCGCGCGCCTGACGGCGCTGGCGCTGCATGACAATGTGCCGCAAGCCCTGGCCGCCCTGGCGCAGGAGCAGGGGCAGGACCGGATCGACTTGCTGCTGCTGGACTTGAATCTGCATGGCGCGGACGGCTATGACTTGCTGCGTTTGGCGCAAAGAGCCCCGTTGCAGACCATCATCGTCTCGGCCCAAGCGGAGCGCTCGATCACGGCGTTCGAGTTCGGCGTGCTCGACTTCGTCGCCAAGCCCTTCAGCCGCGAACGCCTGCACAAGGCGCTGCTACGCTATACGGAGCGGCACACGCAAGCGGCCTCGCTGGCCATCAAGAGACGCGGTGCCCTGGAATGGATCACCATGGCCGAGATCGACCACGTGCAGGCCGATGGCCACTACAGCAATATCGTGCTGCGCAGCGGCGAACAGTGCTTTCATGACTTGCCTATCGACAAACTCATGGCCTTGCTGCCGCCCCACTTCCTGCGCGTGCACCGCTCCTACATTGTCAACAGCCTGGGCTTCAAGCGGCTGCAGATCGCGGCGGGCGGCAAATACGCGCTCGACACGCAGACCAGCACGGGCATTCCCGTCTCGCGCAGCAGTTATCCCGCGCTGAAACAGCGGCTGCTGGGCTGAAGTCCCCGCTTACCAATGGGGCGCGTAGTTGGGGAATGGCGCGGCCATGTGCTCGGGTTCCACGGGCGGCGCCATCCAGTCGCGCGGGTCAACCTTGTAGTACTGCAAGAATTGCGCATACAGTTCTTCATGGTGCTCGGCCATCTGGTACGGCTTTTCAAAGAAGGTTTCCGTCGCCACGGCAAAGAATTCGGCGGGATTCGTGGCGCCGTAATGGTCCATCACGCTTTGCTGCTGAACCATGGCGTCGTGGCGCAGGTTGTCGAAGTCGCGCGACAGCACGGTGGCCCAGCTGCGGTAGCTCGACACGCTGGACAGGTACGGTGCGCCATTCGCGGCGCCCGATTCGCTGTCGAGTTGATGGGCAAACTCATGCAGCACCACATTCTGGCCATCGCTCCAGTCGGCCGCACCGCGCTGCACGTGGTCCCACGCCAGCACCACGCGGCCATCGCCCCAGGATTCGCCCAGCAAGCCATTCGCCGATGGCGTCACCACGCCGCCCGGCCCCACTTCATCGCGCGTGACGATAAATTCGTTGGGATACACGAGAATGGTGTCGAGCTCGGGATACACCTGCGTCTGGCGATTCAGCAGTAGTAGACAGGCCTGGCCGGCGATGGTGTAGCGCATCTCGTCCGTGATCTCCAGGCCGCCACAGCCGACGAATTTCTTCTGGTACAGGAATTGCACGACGAGACGGCGCAACTGCTCCTGCAGCGGGGCCGGCATGCGCGGATACACGGGGATATTCTTTTCCAGCACGGCCAGGCCTTCGGCCGGCAAGGGTTTCGCCAGGGCCCGCTTCAGGCGCCAGCGGGGAAACCACAGCGACAGCACGATGGCGGCCGTGACAAGGGCGATCCACAGCAGCGGATTCATGCGGCGGCCCGCTTCAAGACAATGAAGGCAATGGGGCAGGAGAACACGGCGTAGGCAGACAAGGACAAGCTCCTTCAAGTGGACCCGCGCGTTGCGGGCAGCAGTCCAGCCCACATGGGGATGCTTGCAGTCTTTTCAATCAGACTACGTGAAACGGCCTGCCTGAACGCCAAAAGCCGGGTTGCAACCCGGCTTCTATTACGTCACAACGCCCGACAAAACCGAAGCGAGCGGAAGGGAGAGGTGGCTAAGAAGCGCAACCGTACGAAGGTACGGTGAGCCTATCCCGACGCGCAGTAGGTTTGGTCAGGTGTTACTCAGCCGATTTTTGCTGTGGCGCTCCAAACAATGCGGCCACCAGCGGATCGCGCGTCACGGGACCGCGGTTGACGCGGATGGCGTAATGCGTGTCATCGGCCAGGATGTGGAAGTGGCGGCCGCTGCCTGCCATGCTTTGCTCGCGCAGGCCGGGACGGTCCTTGCGCGGTGGCGCGCCTTCGCGTTTCGGCTGGACGATGGCTGCCAGAAAGGCGCGCACGCGCTCAGGGTCTGGCGTCAGCTGGTACACTGCCTTGCCCAGGTAGGTGGCGGTGCCTTCGATGTAGCGGGCCAGTTCGATCACGCCCGCTTCGCGCAGGTCGCGGATGTATTTGCGGGCGCCCGATGGCGAAAACTTGAGGAACCAGGCGATTTCGTCGGCCAGCATCTCGTGCAGCGACAATTCGCCGATCAGCTTTTGCATGTTTTCGATGCGGCGCAGCGTGGCCGACGTCGAACGCACGCGCTCGATCGGTGCCATGGAAATGGGATTCATGCGTTCCGGGGGGATGGGTGCTGCGCGTTCTACCATTTGCGAGCCTTTTTCGGGGCTACGAAGTTCCTGGTGCGCTGCCTTTAATTCGCTCTTCACGTGAGACTGAGTCATTGCATGCATTTGAATACTCCTTTTAAACGATTGCCGGTAGCCCGGATTGTTAAGTTCTTGGCAATTTTTATACCAGAACACCACGAATCCTGAGCGTCTGCGGACAGAATGCCTGTATCGGCGGCTACGGTCTGTGCGTTAACGAACATTAGAAGCAAGAAAGTGAAAAATATTGCCCTACTGAATTCTTTCTCTCATGGCATCTAAAAAAGACATCTAAAATGCTGTATTCCCACTTGGTGCTTCATTCATGGCGCAAAGTGAAATAGCGAACAGAAGCGGAAGCACCATTGCAATAAATTCAAGCTTCGCGCGCGGCGCACGCCGCCCGCATCGCGATCCTTCGACGCTTGCTCCTTCGATTCTTGCAAAGGAAACATCATGAAAATGCCTGCCCTGTTCGCCGCTGCCTTGCTCGTCACCCTGTCCGCCTGTAAAAAACCGGCCGAAGCGCCGCTGCCCGAAATGGCGCCCAATCCCAGTTCCGCCCCGCAGGTGATGCCTGCCCCCATCACGCCAGCCATGCCGGAAGCGGGTCCCGGCAGCGTGACGCCACCGGCGCCGCTGACCGATCCCGCCACCGCGCCTGCCCTGCCGCCTGCCACGGCGCCAAAGTAAAGCCGGCGCACGGCATCAGACCGGCGCCCGCGCGGCGCCATCCCGACTCCACGGGGGAGTTACGCGTTGCCAGCCTGTTTGCAACGCGTTTTTTTACGATTGGAGTCGGACGCGCGCTGAAGGTTCAACGGCATGCGGCCCCGCAAGCGAGCATCGAAGCGGCCACCAAAAATGCGGCAATCCGCACAGCCTTTCCCCTCGCCGTGCGGAAAGACGGAATATCGCCATTTCCCATTTTCAATAGATTCAAATTAAACCTTTATAAACAA
This sequence comes from Janthinobacterium sp. JF4, assembly GCF_059617925.1. Taxonomy (NCBI): domain Bacteria; kingdom Pseudomonadati; phylum Pseudomonadota; class Betaproteobacteria; order Burkholderiales; family Oxalobacteraceae; genus Janthinobacterium; species Janthinobacterium sp. JF4. Next base: position 87,225 of record NZ_JCAQAV010000010.1, read on the forward strand.
TCACTTGCAATAAATCCCAAAATGCGCTCCACTGGCACGGAAGATGCTTTTATATTTTTATAGCCGCCATCAGAGCGGCAGCCTGACCCACTATATAAAACCATCTACCTTTTGGAGACAACAGCATGGCACGCACCTTCCGCATCTCGTCCTTCCTCAACACCAAGGCACTGGCCATGGCCGTCGCACTGGCCGCGCAATTCCCGCTGGCCGCCCATGCGGCCGACCTGGTCCGCCTGGGCAACCTGAAATTCGCCCATTACGGCGCCGTCGCCTACATGAAGGAAATCGCGCCGAAATACGACCTGAAAATTGAAGAGCGCATCTTCGCCAAGGGCCTCGACATCGTGCCGGCCATGATCGCCGGCGAAATCGACGTGTCCGCCAGCGCGCTGGAAGCGGCCATCACGGGCCGTGCCACGGGCTTGCCCGTGTACCTGGTGGGCGGCTTCGCCAAGGGCGGCGTGCAGATCGTCGGCCGTCCCGACCTGAACATCAAGGGCATCGCCGACCTGAAAGGCAAGAAAGTCGGCGTCACGCGCGGCGGCCCGCAGGAAATCCTGCTGTTTGCCGAACTCACCAAGGCCAAGCTGACCTGGTCCGACAAGCCGGGCAAGGACGTGCAGATCCTGTACATGGGCTACCCTGACCTGAACCAGGCACTGCTGACCCGCGACATCGACGTCATGAGCCAGTCCGAGCCGTACTCGACCCAGGCCATCCACAAGAAATACGGCGCGGCCATCCTCAAGCCGTATGACACGCCACTGGGCGAGCCCGTGCGCGCGCTCGTGATGACGGAAAAAATGTACAAGGAAAAGCCGGCCGTGGCCCAGCGCTTCATGGATTGCTTCGTCGCCGCCACGCGCGCCTTCCTGGCCGACCCGAAACTGGCGGAAAAATACGTGCGCGAATCGATGTTCAAGAACCAGATCACGTCCGACGACTACCGCGATGCCATCGACAACGCCATCTTCACGGAAGACATCACGCAAAGCCACGTGCAGCTGACCACCGACTACATGGTGAAATTCGGCGTGGGCCGCATGGCCAAACCGCCTGCCGCCAAGGATTGGGTCAAGCTGGACCTGCTGGAAAAAGCCAAGAAGTCCTATGTCTCACGCTAACCACGCCAATCTGAAAGTGTCACGATGAATATTCAAATGATGAAACGCTTCGCGCACGGTGCCGCCGTGCCCGTGGCCGTGCTGCTGTTCTGGCAGGCGCTGTCCACGTTCGGCTGGATCAACCCGCAGATCCTGCCGTCGCCCGTGGCCGTGGTGGTGAAATGGTATGAATACCTGATTCCCATGGAAGCGTACACGCCCGAAGCGGGCAATTACCTGGTGTGGATGTTCTCCGGCGAATTGCCGCACGACGCCTGGGCCAGCCTGTCGCGCGTGCTGGGCGGCTTTGCCATCGGCGCCGGCCTGGCCTTGCCGCTGGGCCTGCTGATGGGCACCAACAAGACCATCTATAAACTGTTCGACCCGCTGGTGCAGGTGCTGCGCCCGATTCCGCCGATCGCCTACATTCCGCTGGCGATCCTGTGGTTCGGCCTGGGCAACCCGCCCGCCTTCTTCCTGATCAGCATCGGTTCCTTCTTCCCCGTGCTGATGAATACCATCGCCGGCGTGCGCCAGGTCGACGGCATCTACATCCGTGCCGCGCGCAACCTGGGCGCCAGCCAGATGACCATGTTCCGCCGCGTCATCCTGCCGGCCGCCACGCCGTATATTTTGGCTGGCGCGCGCATCGGCATGGGCACGGCCTTCATCGTCGTGATCGTGGCGGAAATGATCGCCGTCAACAGCGGCCTCGGTTTCCGCATCCTAGAAGCGCGCGAGTACTTCTGGTCCGACAAGATTATCGCCGGCATGTTTACCATCGGCCTGTTCGGCCTGGCCATCGATATCGCCATGAATGCCCTGAATAATCATTTGCTGCAGTGGCACCGCGGCCTGGAACACTGAGAGGAACGGCCATGACCACGATCAATATCAATGCAGTCAATAAAATCTTCACCACGGGCGGCGCGGACGTCATCGCCCTGAAGGATATCAACCTGGAAATCGCCAGCGGCGAGTTCATCTGCCTGCTGGGGCCGTCCGGCTGCGGCAAGTCGACCCTGTTGAACGCCATCGCCGGCTTCTCGCAGCCGACGTCGGGCCAGATCCTGGCCGGCGGCAAGCTGATCACCGAACCCGGTCCCGACCGCGGCATGGTGTTCCAGGAATACGCGCTGTTCCCATGGATGAGCATCGAGAGCAATATCGCTTTCGGCCTGGAAATCGCCGGCAAGACGCCGGCCGACATCCGCGAGCGGGTCGACATGCTGCTGAGCATGCTGGGCTTGACGGAATTCCGTGCCCGCTACCCGAAAGACTTGTCCGGCGGCATGCGCCAGCGCGTGGCGATTGCCCGCGTGCTGGCCCTCGATTCGCCCATCATGCTAATGGACGAGCCATTCGGCGCACTGGACGCCTTGACGCGGCGCAACCTGCAAGATGAATTGCTGAAAATCTGGAAAGTCTTCGGCACCACCATCGTTTTTGTGACGCACTCGATCGAGGAATCGATCTACCTGGCCGACCGCACCATCGTCATGACCTACCGTCCCGGCACCATCAAGCGCGACGTGGCCATCGACCTGCCCCGCCCGCGCGACCCGAGCGACCCGGAGTTCAACCGCCTGAAGCGCATGCTGGGCGAGATGGTGATGGAAGAGCAGCAAAGGCACCATAATGCAGAAACGATGGCGAGTACGGCAGATTAGTGGTGTCTGACCCAACGGCAACGGCCGGGGTCGGCCCCTGAGGGTCCGACCCCAGTCCTTCGCTTTGGGGTCACATCTCTTCAACCCGACACACGGAGCACCATGGCATTCGGCAAATGGACCCTGAGACCCGCGCTCGGCCCCCTGCTGGCCGTGGGCTCGCTGGTCGTGCTGACGTGGGCCTCGTATGCCTGGGTCCAGCAGCGCCAGCTCGATGAGTTGCACCGCACGCTGGATTCGCGCGCGGAACTGTATGCGGCGTCCATCGGCGGCGCCCTCAACAAGTACGAATTCCTGCCCCTGGCCGTGGCCCAGAGCGATGCTGTGGCGCAACTGCTGGAACAGCCGAGCGCCGACAAGGTCGCGCAGATCAACGCCTACCTGGTCGACATGAACCGCCGCGCGGGCGCCTTTGCCGTCTACGTGCTCGACGACAAGGGCACGACCCTGGCGTCGAGCAACTGGCAAGACCGCAGCTCGTATGTGGGCGTCAACTACGGTTTCCGGCCCTACTTCAAGGATGCGTTCGCGGGCGGCATCGGCCGCTTCTACGGCATCGGCTTCTCCACCTTCGAGGCCGGCTATTTCATTTCGCAACCCGTGCAGCGCGACGGGCGCATCATCGGCATCGTCGCCGCCAAGGTCAACCTGGACTGGATCGAGCAATCGTGGCGCACGCCCGGCGCGGGCGAACAGATCTGGGTCAAGGATGCGAATGGTGTGATCATCCTGGCCACCACACAAGCCTTCAAGTTCAAGACCCTGGCCCCGCTGTCGCCGGCCGCGAAGAACGATATCAGCGCGCAACGCCAGTTCCTGCAAGAAAATCTGCCCATCTTGCCGCACCAGGTGCAGCGCCAGTTCGTCGATGGCGCCAGCGTGATGACCCTGGAGCGCCCGCAGGCGGGCGACACGCCGGCCCTGTCCGGCAGCGCCGGCAAGGTGAACTATCTGGCCGTGAACCGCGCCCTGGGCCCGCTGCAATGGCAAATCACGGTGCTGGCCGAGCTCGATCAGGTCGATGAGGCGGCGCGCAACGCGGCCGTCGCCGCCGCGCTGGGCTGGGCCTTGCTGCTGCTGGCCCTGATGTATGCGCGCCAGCGCCGGCGCCGCATCGCCGACAAGCTCAATGCGCAGCAGACGCTGGCGCGCGCCTATGAACAGCTGGAAATCAAGGTCGAGCAGCGCACGGCCGACCTCGTGCATGCGAACGGCCGCCTGCAAGCGGAAGTGGCCGAGCGCGAACGGGCCGAGCAAACCTTGCGCTATGCCCAGGCGGAACTGGTGCAAAGCGGCAAGCTGGCGGCCATCGGCCAGATGGCGGCCGGCGTCACGCACGAGCTGAACCAGCCGCTGGCCGCCCTGCAAACGTTTTCCGACAATGCCAAGGTGTTCCTGGCCCGGGGCCAGATCGACGATGCGCTCGACAATCTGTCGACCATTTCCGACCTCGTCAAGCGGCTCGGCTATGTCACCTCGCAACTGAAAGGCTTTGCCCGGCGCAGCGACGATGCGCGCAAACCCGTCAGCGTGCGCCAGGCGTTTGCGCAAACCATGCTGCAAATCCGCACGCGCAAGCATTCCCAGCGTTTGACCCTGCATGAAAGCTGGCTGGAGGACGACATCATCGTGCTGTGCAACGCCATCGGCCTGGAGCAGGTGTTTACCAACCTGATCACGAACGCCATGGATGCCGTGCCGGAAAGCGAGCCCGTGCAAATCTGGTTCCAGGTGCGCCGCGAAGGCGACCTCGCCGTGCTGCATATCACCGATAATGGCCCCGGCATCCCGCTGGCCTCGCTCGACAAGATCTTCGACCCCTTCTATACCACCAAGGAACACGGGCTGGGCTTGGGATTGTCGATCAGCGCAGGCATACTGCGGGCGGCCGGCAGCGCACTGGCCGTGCGCAACCGCAGCACGCAGGAAGGGGGCGGCGCGCAATTTACCATCACCCTGAGCTGCGCCCCGGGGGATAAGAATAAAGAGACTGAGGAAACACCCGATGCACGAGAATAATTTTGAAGGCATGCAAGTGCTGCTGGTGGAAGACGATGCCGTCGTGCGCAAGGGCGCCCGGCAATCGCTGGAACTGGCGGGCCTGCAAGTGACGGCCGTGGCCACGGCCGAAGAAGCGCTGCCCTACCTGGTGCCCGAATTTGCCGGCATTTTACTGAGCGACATCAAGCTGCCCGGCATGGATGGCTTGAAACTGCTCGATATCGCCGTGGCGCAGGATGCCAGCCTGCCCGTCATCCTCGTCACCGGTCACGGCGACGTGTCGATGGCCGTGGGCGCCATGCGCCGTGGCGCCTACGATTTCATCGAAAAACCGTTTTCCGCCGACTTGCTGGTGGAAGTGTGCCGCCGCGCGCTCGACAAGCGCCACCTGGTGCTGGAAAACATGAACTTGCGCCGCCAGCTCGAGCAACGGGTCGGCATCGAGGCGCGCATCGTGGGCCGCAGCGCGGCCATGGCCAAGGTGCGCCAGCTGGTGCTGAACCTGGCGCCGAAATCGGCCGACATCATCATCCTCGGCGAAACGGGGACAGGCAAGGAACTGATCGCCCGCTGCCTGCACGACTTCAGCGAACGGCGCGATCACCCGTTTGTCGCCATCAACTGCGGCGCCCTGCCCGAATCGATCTTCGAATCGGAACTGTTCGGCCACGAGGAAGGGGCATTCACGGGCGCGCAGCGCCAGCGCATCGGCAAGATCGAATACGCCAACGGCGGCACCCTGTTCCTCGACGAAATCGAAAGCATGCCGCTGGCCCTGCAAGTCAAGCTGCTGCGCGTGCTGCAGGAACGGCAGGTGGAACGGTTGGGCTCGAACAAGCTCATTTCCGTCAATTTCCGCGTCATCGCCGCCGCCAAGGAAGATCTCAATGTATTGGCGGAACAAGGAAAATTCCGTCCCGACCTGTATTACCGCCTGAACGTGGCCAGCCTGACCCTGCCGGCGCTGCGCAACCGGCGCGAAGATATCCCCCTGCTGTTCGAATTCTTCGTGCTGCAGGCGGCGCTGCGCTACGGCCAGCCGGCCGCCCTCGTCAGCGGCGAACTGATCGCGTCCCTGATGGCGCAGCGCTGGGCCGGCAATGTGCGCGAGCTGCACAACGTGGCCGACCGCTTCGTGCTGGGCCTGCTCGACGACACCCTGAGCCCGGCCGGCTGCCGCGAGGCGTCGCTGGCCGAACAAGTCGACACCTTCGAGATATCCATCATCGAGGAAGCCTTGCGCCGCCACAATGGCAACGTCATCGACGCGGCGGCCAGCCTGAATATCCCGAAGAAAACCCTGTACGACAAGCTCAAGCGCTTCGATATCTCGACGGAACAATTCCGTTGATCAGTAGCAAGTAGCCGACACAGCCATGAGGCGGCGTCCTACCCGTGCCGACGGCATCCTGTGTGAGAATGCCAGCTCACACCAACACTTGCACAGGACACTGCCATGAAAACCGCCACTCTCTTGCTGGCCGCCACCCTGATGACCGTCGGCGGCGCCTGGGTGCAAGCCCAGTCGACGACGAATGTCAACCAGACGGGCAACCACACCAACAATCCGAATGATCCGGGCCAGCAATCGGACCAGTCCGACAAACTCGACAACAAGGGCAGGCTGATCCACGACGGCAAGCCCGCCAAGACCCGCACGGACAAGCGCAGCCGCCGCGGCAAGCCTGTCGCCACGCCGGACACCCCGGCCGCCAGCGGTCCCTCTACCTCGCCGCCAGCGACACCGGCAGCGCCGGCCCGCTGAGGCACGCGTCCAGCGCGCGCCACATTGCTCCAAGGCACGTTATCATCCCGCCTTTACAAGATAGCCAGGAAAACAATGAAAGCAGCATGGTTCGGGATGGTGGCGGCAAGCGTATTGGCGGCCGCGAGCGTACAGGCGGCGCCCACGGTGGGCGAATGCATGGAACTGACGACGGGTATCAAGTTCAGCAAGAACAATGGCGACGCGCAAGTCAACGTCGAGGAACTGTTCGAAGGCAAGAAGCTCAAGGGCACGCAGCTGATCCTCGACGGCGGCGTACTGCTGGCCACGTCCTACCAGGACATCCGCGACGGCCAGGTCTTCCTGACGGGCACGATCCATTACAACGAAGACGGCACCGTGCGCAGCAAGAACGTCTACGCGCCGCAGTCGGCCATTCCCGCCACCATGCGCCCCGGCCAGGAAGTGCGCGTGCAATTTTCGGACACGCAAACGAGCACCCACTACCCGCTGGCGGGCCTGTCCGACAAGATCACCACCTCGACCCGCACGGACGAGCGCAATTTCTCCATTACCTTCCTGGGCTGGGAACGCCTGGAACTGGGCGGGCGCCGCTTCCCCGACGCCTGCAAGTTCGAACTGCGCGACGTCGGTGGCAAGAGCCGTGGCAAAAGCGGTGAATACGTGTGGTACGCGCAGGGCTATGGCGTGATCATGACGGACAAGCTGGACAGGGATGGCGACGTGCAGCCCGCGTATCGCATTGCGCTGACGAACATCATCAGTGCGCCGTAAGGCCGCATTCACTCCCGCAATGTTTGCGTAAGCGCAACTAATCCTCCACCTCGCCGCTCTACACTGTCCTGTCTGGTCAGCATGGAGCGGTGATGGCGTATCCCAAACTTCCCTACATCAGCGGCCAGAGCACCGCCCTGCTCCATTGCGACCGCATGCAGGAAGCCATCGTGCGCATCCGCCCGGAGCTGCCCGGCAATATGATCGTCATCCATGGCGTCAATGACGTGGGCACCAGTTTTGGCGCCGTGGAAAAGGGCCTGTGCCAGGGACTCGATGCGCGCATGTACGGCGGCGGCCACGTTTTCAACCCGGCCACCTACCGCCTGCCGCAGGAGTCCGACAAGCATGAAGTGATCGCCGATCCGGACGCCATCTATTTCAAACGCCAGCCTGATGACACGACGTACAGCCCCGTGATCCCGTTTTACTGGGGCTATTGCGAACAAGGCAATGCCAGCAAAGTGGTCAACGGCCAGAACACGGACCGCTACGGCAACCGCCTGGACAAGGACATGTCGAAGAACGGCGGCCCGTTCGGCAACGCCACCAACACCCTGCCCGACATGTGGAACAAGGGGCTGTTCTCGCCATACGACGTGGGCGGCGACCCCGTGCGGCCCCTGATGACGGCGCCGGGCCGCATGTACATGGTGCTGGCCGCCAAGCGCCTGGCCACCCTGATCGCCATGATCCGCGATTACGACAGCGATGACGTGGTGTCCATCGTCGCGCACAGCCAGGGCTGCCTGATCTCGCTGCTGGCGCAAGCCTTCCTGCTCGACGAGGGCAAGCGCCCCGCCGACACGCTGATCCTCACGCATCCACCCTACAGCCTGGTGGAAGATACGACCATGTTTTTCGGCGCGGCGGAAGCGAGCCGCATCTTTGGCGGCGGCCGGGATGCGGCGATGGAAAGCCAATACGACGCCATTGACAACCGCCAGACCCTGCATGCGCGCCTGCAAACCCTCGTGCGGATCGTGCAAGGCGTGGTGGCAAAAAAACACGCCACGCCCGCCTTTGCGCAGATCAAGGATCATGCCGTCTGCCATGGCATGGCGGGCGCGGCGTGGCGCGCGGAAGCGGATCGCGACAACCGGGGCAAGGTGTATCTGTACTTCTGTCCCGAAGACATGACGGTAGCGCTGGACAATATGCAGGGCATCGGCTGGCAAGGCATACCCGACCACATCGACGGCCATAGCCTCTCCAAGACCAAAGGCAAGACGGCCAAAAGCCTCTGGGGTGGCGGTCCCACCTACTGGGAAAAGGAATTCCAGCGCCGCCAGCCGCTGGCGGAACTGGGCAAGGGGTTTTACCAGCGCGTGTTTACCAACAAGCAACGCTTGGATACCGCCGGCAAGAACAACGGACCGGTGCTGGTGGGCCAGCCGCCGCACGACTTCGCCCTGCGCCTGGAAGGCGAGGACGACCATGCCCATGTGGCGGGCGCCAACCGCGGTCATCGGGGCAACCATGACGAGGCGCCGTGGCCGCCCGTCAAACCCGGCAAATGGAATATCTTTTCCACGGCAGCGGGTCGGCGCGAGGGCTTGCGCACGATCAATGGCGAAGCGCTGCGCGTGCCCAGGGCGGCCGTGCTGGACGGCGGCGAGATCCGCCCTGGACAATTCCCCAAGGATTCCGACCAGGCCAGGCTGCCGCGCGACCGGCAAGGACCGTGCGAAGAGGTCGACCCCATCGACGCGGCCATCGCGGTGACCAGCAAGCAAGGTTTGCGCATGCGCAAGCAAGAAATCATCGCCGATCCGCGGCCGCTCAAGCATCGCATTCCCGAATTCGGCGCCGGCATGTTCGGCGCGGGCCAGCGCGAGCAAGTGGAAAAGGCCCTGAACCTGGGCAAGGAAGCGGGCGATCAATGCAAGCTCGACCGCGTCTCGCGCCATCCGGGCGGCGGCGACAGGCTGCGCGTGGATCGCGAAGAAACCCCGAACGAGGCCCGCCAGCGCTGGCAGAACGAGGTCAGCCCCAAATCCTTCCACGGCGCCATCATCGGCAACGCGGAAAACCACCGCAACGTGACGGAGTATGACGTGGCCATTGGTGGCGGGAAGGCGAGCAGTGATCCGAGGTTTTATGAATATTTGTGCGCCGTTGCCGACTGGCGATTACAAGGCGATATCCGTAATCCAGTGCGACCATCCATCCCCCGGTGGAATGACTTCAAGAAAAAATTTGCAATCTACCTGGCGGCAGAACCGGCGCAGCGCCAGCTCATTATCAAAGGCAACGCCGACTATTACAGCTCGGGAGTGTTGCCAGCCTTCGTGCCTGCCTTGCAGGCGGGTCTACCATCCACTGTTGTGTGTGAAACAATCAACGGCAGGCGTACCGAATCGGTCGTCACGCCAGTCGTCCACAAGCCAAGCGACGATATCCCAAAATGAAAAGTGCATTTCCACGCTTACGATATCCACTCGGTGCCGCCCTCATCGTGTTGGCTCTGTTTGGGTCTTTGCTGATCAGTCCGTCACCTTTCTTATTGGAGTCCACGATGAGCAGCAAAATATGGCGCCACCTGCAATGGCTGTTGCTGATCCCGCCCATCGTCGCGGCTACATTGCTCGGTTCTCGCTGGCTGCATTCGTCCAAGCCTGTGGCCGTCGCACAACCGCAAGTGCAACAGGCGGCGCCCAGCGAACAGGACAAGCGGGAATATGTGCTGGAAGTCATCGGTCTCGGAGTCACTCTGGACAAGTATCGCCAAGGCAAGCTGTGGGAAGCGCTGCAGCAGGGAAATGCCTACGCCAGCATCCGCGAACAGGACAAGGAAAAATACACCTGGGACGCCATGCAAAGAGCTGGGATAGCAGGTGGCCGCGGCGGCGACACGCTGGAGAATGGGGCGAGGGATACTCCCATGTATTTCGGCGTCCCTGTTTTCAATGCTGAGCCACCGATCTTCAATTCGCGCATGCTGGACAGCCCCGACTCGCCAGCCATAGGCCTGGCCGGTGGCGCCGCGTCATCCGGTCTGCACTGGCATCTGTTCGCCAGTGGTCCACGCCGCCTGAGCGAACATCCGGACCGCATCCTGGAAGAGGTATTCGCCTTTTTCGATGCCCATCCCGACATGCCTTACATCGTACTCAATTCCGAAGACAGCATGCCAACGCGCGACCTGTACAGTCCTGACAACTCTCCGCCGCTCACACATGACGGCCGCTACATCCCCGAAATGCCCGACGCCTCCGCCCTGTTCGTGCTGGCCCGGCGCGATCGCATCGACGCCGTGCGGAAGTTTGCGTATGACGATGCGCCGCCCGAGGACAGCGTCGATGACCTCAACACCTACGGCGTGGCGCGGCGCCTGTATCTGGCATATGACAAATTGATGCGGGCAGTACCCCATCCAGACAAAAAAGAAGACCCGAGCGCATTCACCCAGCGCCAGCCCTCAATCGCCGAATGGCTGCCCGTCGCCGCACAATTCGCGCAGCGCTCCGACATCCGTGGCACGGGCAGCTTCAGCATGGTCGACAGGCTCAAACACAAGACTTATCAGCCACCGAAAGACTGGCAGCCCACGCCCTGGTTTCCCCTGCCCTTCAACAAGGAGCAGCTGGCCCAGCTGGACCGCCTGCCGACCTTCGGCTTCATCCACCGGCCCACGTTCGTCAGGATGGTCGACAAGGATGGAAAAACCTTAACGCGCAAGGGCCAGCGCGAACACGCCTTGCAGGCGGGCTGGCAGGAGGCTCTGCGCAGCCTGCCGGAAAGCGAGCGTCGCGCCGCGCCGGCGCGCCTGGTCGCCGCCACGGGTGGCAATCAGGCGCAGCTGATTGCGCTGCACAAGACCTTGCTGAGCCATGCGGAAGATGGCGGCACGGAACTCGACAGCGGCAACACGGCGCAGTGGATCGACACGGACCAGCGCCTGGGCAACACGGGCGCGGCCACCCTGTTCGTGCAGATGGCCATAGCCGTGATGGGCAGCTACCGCGACGGCGGCGTCAGCGCCGTGGTGAATTTGCGCAACCCGGACGAAGCGACCATCGTGCTGGTCAGCCCGCCGTCGGACGAAAAACGCCGCGTGCAAAAGCATCCGCACGGCGGCGACGTATTGCGGCATTACGTCACGCCGGCCATCGACCCGGCGAACTATCCATCGAACTGATTATCTGCCCTGTGCGGCAAGCTGCGCCAGCGCATTGCCCCGCACCTGGAACGCCGCCCTTGCCAGCGTCTTGCCGGCGTCATCGACGAGGGCCAGCGCATGCTTGCCCGGCACGGGGTGCCAGCTGATGCTCTCCGCTGCGCCGCCCATGTCCCTGCCGTCGAGCACCCAGCGCAAGCCGTGGCTGCCCTGCGCCTGGAAGAACACGCGCTGCAGGGCGGACGGGATGTCGGGGTCGATGGCGAGGATGCTGTCCTCGGCCGGATACACGATGGCGGGCGGCTTCACCGTATCGCCCAATACGGCGATGACGGGACTTTCCGTGCCTGCGATAAACCATTCGCGGCGCGGCGCTTCCAGCGCGGGCTGGTACGCCACCATCTGCTGCAGCACGCCGGGCGGCGCTTTCGGCGCGTGGCTGGGCACGTTCTTGTGCAGATAATCCATGACGTCGCGCCAGACGGGCGCGGCGCCCGTCACGCCCGACACGTCCCACATGGGCTTGCCGTCGAAATTGCCCACCCACACGCCCACCGTGTAGCGCGCCGAGTAGCCCATGCACCAGTTGTCGCGCATGTCCTTGCTCGTGCCCGTCTTGACGGCGCTCCAGAAATTTGTCCCCAGCTCGTTGCGCAAGCCAAACGTCATGCTGCGCGCGGCGCGGTCGGCCAGAATATCGCCCACGATGAAGGCGGCGCCCGCTTCCATCACGCGGCGCCTGTCCTTGCCCGCCTGTCCCGGCTGCAGGCTGGCCGTGCTGTACAGGCCGCCATTGGCCAGCGCGCGGTAGGCGTTGGCCAGTTCCAGCAGGGTCACTTCGGACGAGCCCAGCGCCAGTGAGGGGCCGTAGTACTCGGCCGGTTCCGTCAGGCTGGACAGGCCCACTTCCTTCAGGCGGTTGTAGAAGCCGTCCTGCCCCGTCAGCAGTACCGTGCGCACGGCGGGAATGTTGAGCGAGCTGGCCAGACTGGTGCGGGCGCTGACGTAACCCTTAAAATTGCGGTCATAGTTTTGCGGCGCATACATGCCGGACGCCGTGGCGACGTCGAGCGGCGAGTCGTCCATGACGGAGGCGGCCGTCATCAGGCGGCGCTCGATGGCCAGTTCATACAGGAACGGTTTCAGGGTGGAACCGGCCTGGCGCAGGGCCGTCACGCCATCGACGTGGCTGCCGCCCGCGTTGCCCACATAGGCGAGAATGTCGCCGCTGCGGTTATCTAAAACGATGATGGCGCCATCGTTGACATTGCGCTCGCGCAAGGAGGCCAGTTGCTGGCGCAGATTTTCCTGCGCGAAGCGCTGCAGGGGGCCATCGAGCGTGCTGGCGACCTGCGCACCCGGCTGTTTCAGCAGCTGCTGCGCCACCTGCGGCGCCGGCGCGAGGTCGGCGTACAGGGCCGTGCGCTGCAAGGCCGTCTGCACGCGCTGGCCGATCAGCTGGCAACTGCTGTCCATGCGCCACTCCTTCGCCAGCGCGCAGGCGCGCCGCGTGACGGTGGCCGGCGGCGCATTTGGCGCGCGCACCAGGCTGGCCAGGATGATGGCGTCCGTCTGGTTCAGGCCGGACGGCGCCTTGCCGAACAGGCTGTACGAAGCGGACGCGATACCTTGCAGCTCGCCGCGGAACGACACCAGGTTCAAGTACGCCTCGAAAATCTGCGCCTTGCTCCAGCTGTCTTCGATGGCCTGCGCGGCACGCATCTGGTCCCATTTCTGGCGCAGGCTGCGTCCGCCCGCTTGAGCCTGCAAGTCCGCATCGAGCTGGCCCGCCAGCTGCATGGTAATAGTCGAGGCGCCCCGGGCTTTCTTGGAAAACAGATTGTCCCAGGCGGCCGTGGCCAGCGCGGACACATCCACGCCGCCATGGCGCATGAAGCGCTGGTCTTCCGCCAGCAGCACGGCCTGCTGCACGGCGGGAGAAATATCGGCCAGCGGCACCCACGGCAAACGCCGCACCTTCATGTCCACGCGCAAGGATTGCAGCGGCGCGCCGCTGCGGTCCAGCAATTGCGCTTCCGAACTGCGGTAGGCGGCCCGCACCTGGCCCGGCGTCAGTATCGCTTCAGCGAAGACCGGGCCGGCCAGCAGGCAGCCCGTCAGTAAAACAATCCCTTTCACTGCCCCACCTTCACGTTCGCGTTCGGCGCCTCGCCAAACATTTCCGGCGAATACATGGCTTCGATGCGCGTGGCCGGCAGGCTGAAATCCCCGGCATTGTTCAGGCGCACCGTGTATTCCACGCTCCAGCTCCCCTTCGGCACGAAGGCATAGTAGGCGCGGAAAGCATCGAAGGCCCGCTCCTCGAATGTGGGCCAGACCCAGCCCGTGGATTTTTCACCGGCCGTCATCAGCTGCGAATCGCGGCCCAGGCCATTGCCCAGCACCGTGGCGCTGGCGGGAATCGGGTCGTCGACCACCACCCAGCTCATGTCCGCCTGCGCGGATAAATCCAGACGCACGCGGTAGACGTCGCCGCGCGACCACGCGCCCGCCGTCTTCTGTTCCACCGGGGTAATGGTCTTCTTCATGGTATAGCCGCTGGAGACGGGCGCCTTGAGCGGGATGGCCGCCAGGCTTTGCACGGTGGCCCACGGTTTGCCCGTGCCGCTGTGCGCCAGGCCCAGGGTGTCCGTGCCCTTCGGCCACGCTTGCAGCACGGGGCCCACTTTCGCCGCGCCATTCCACACGAGCGCTTGCGTATCGCCGCCCAGCTTGACGGCGCTGGCGCCCGTCACGGGTATGGACTCGAACTTGGCCGAGAACTTGGCAATGGCCAGGGTTCCCCAGGCGTTGGCCACCGTCGTATCCCAGCGGCCCTTTTTCTGGCGGCCCATGCTGCCGCGCACCAGGCGGCCGATGTCATCCTTCCACGCCGGATTGTCCATCACGGCCAGCAACAGCCGGTTGGCGTTGACGTCGCCGGACACCATCAGCCACCACCAGTTATCCTTGCGCTCGGTGGAAAAGCCCATGGTCGTGCCCTGGAAATTCAAACGGCTGCGCAGGATCTGCTGCGCCTCGGCCTGCAGCGCATCGCGGCGCGCCAGGCTTGGCGTGCGTTGCAGCAACAGGCTCCAGTCGATGACGGCGGAGGTCGGCCACAGGTTCGGGCTGATGCTGATGCTCTCGAGCGCATCGGGCGGCACCTTGTTCGAACGCGACAGCGCTTCCAGCGCGGCCAGCTTGCGCACGGCCAGGTCGGTCGTGGCCAGTGCGGAACGGCGCACGATCTTGCCCTGCACGAAGGCCGTCAAGGCTGCTTCCATGCGGTTTTTCGTCTGTTCGGGAATCGCATAACCCGCTTCCCGGGTGGCCGACAACACATACGCCGTCAGGCTGTCGCTGCCCTGCTCCATGATGGGGAAGTATTTCAGCATGCCATCGCTGTCCAGGTAGGCGGGCAGGCTGGCGGCCAGCTTGTTCCACGCCTCCTGGTCTTGCAGGGCGATGGCTTTCGACGTGTTTTGCTCGAAGCACGTGTACGGATACGCGGCCATGTACTCGCGCACGCCGGGCAGCTCGCCACCGAGCTTGGCGACAAAGCTGGTCTGGATTCCGCCCCGGCCCGGCAAGGCGCCGGCCGGCATCTGCACGGACATATTGATGGGTTTGTCGATCTGCTGCAAGGTGGCCTGGTACGTGCGCACGGGCGTCGCCTGGCCTACCTTCTGCGTGATTTTCAGTTTGTCCGTGTGGCTACCGGCCTTGGCGCCTATCTCCCACACAATCTGTTGGGCACCGAGCGGCACCTGGTAATCCCAGCCCGTTTCGCGCGCTTCGCCCGCCGCCAGGGTCAGGCTCTGGCGTGGCAGCGCCTTCCCGGCCGCGCTGGCGTTCAGGTCCACGCTCAAGGATGCGGCCGAGGTGTTGCGCACCGTAAAGCCCGCGCGCAACTGGTCGCCTTCGCGCACCAGGGTTGGCAAGCCCGACAGCAAGATCAAGTCTTGCGAGCTGCGGATATCCGTGCTGCCCGTGCCAAACAACTCCTTGCCGGCGCTGGCGATGGCGACGATGCGAAAGGCCGTCAGCGAGTCGTTCAGCGGCACTTGCACCGTCGCTTCGCCCTTGGCGTCGAGCTTGACGGTGCCCTTCCAGAACAGCAGGGTGTCGAACAGTTCGCGGCTGGCGCCCTTGCCGCCGCCACCACCGGCCGGGAAGGCCTTGCGGCCGAAGTGGCGCTTGCCGATCACCTGCATCTGCGCCGTCGCCGTTTCCACCTGCAGGCTGCGCTGCGCCATCATGGTGTCGAGCAGCTTCCAGCTATCGTTGGGCATCAGTTCCAATAAACCCGTGTCGACGGCCGCCAGCGCCACTTCGGCGCCGGCCGGCAGCGGCTTGCCATCGGCGCGGCGCACGCGCACGGACACCTCCGCCTTGTCGCGTGTTTTATACACATCCTTGTCGGACACCACCATCACGTTCAGCTCATGCGCCTGCCAGCCCACGTTCAGGGGCGCGATGCCCATCTTGTAGGCCGGCTTGCCCAGGTCGACCAGGGCCGTCGGCTGCACGCCATCGACCCTGCCCCGCACGACAAACACGGACACATACACGTTCGGCGCGTAGTTCGGTTTGACAGGGATATTGACCACCGGTTCCCGGCCATTGAGCTGGCGCACATAGGTGTCGAGGATGCCTTCGCGCTCGACCGTGATCAGGGCCGTGCCCGAGCGGAACGGCATGCGCACCTGCAAGCTGGCTTCCTGGCCCGGTTCATAGCGTTTCTTTTCTGGCAGCACGTCGATGCGGTCATTGTCGCTGGCGTTGAACCACCAGTCGCCGCTGCCGGCTACCCAGGTTTCGCGGTTGGCGACAGCCGCATTGCCGGACGCATCCTGCGTGCGGGCGCGCAGAATCAAGTTGCCGCTGGCGGGCGCCTTCACGTCACAAGTCAAGAGGCCCTTGTTGTCCGTCTTGCCATTGCAGGCAGGGCCCAGCTTGACGACTTCGCTGCTGTTCTCATACGCATAGAAGCCGCCGATCAGCCGCCGGCGGTGCGAATAGCTGTTGCGCTGGAAGAAGTCGACGGCGACCGGAGCGTTCGCCACGGGCTTGCCATTGGTACCGAGCACGGCGACCCTGAACTTGAAGGCTTCCTTGCTCAAGGCCCAGGCATCGGGCTTGATGCCGATCACATAGTTGGACGGCCACAACGGCACGCGCGTGGCCACCGAGGCCGTCTCGCCATTCGCATCCTGGAAAGCCATTTCCGCCACCAGGTCGCGTGGCGTGGACAACTGCGGCAGCTGGTCGATGACGATGCGCGCACCGCCCGCCTTGTCCAAGGTCAAGCTTTGCGTGCGCGCTGCGGTAGCGCCGGGGCCGGCGGGTCCGCCATGGCCTTCGTCCTGCCACTCGCCATCATCGTCGTCGTAACCCG
This sequence comes from Janthinobacterium sp. JF4, assembly GCF_059617925.1. NCBI lineage: Bacteria > Pseudomonadati > Pseudomonadota > Betaproteobacteria > Burkholderiales > Oxalobacteraceae > Janthinobacterium > Janthinobacterium sp. JF4. Next base: position 104,044 of record NZ_JCAQAV010000010.1, read on the forward strand.
TGCCCTGCTTGACGAGGCCTTCCTTCACGTCGCCATTGCTGAAGCTATAGTCAGGATAATCGGCAAAGCTCACGCTCTTGTCCTGCAGCACCGTGCGCAGCTTGACGGGCGCATTCGTGGCGGCGCCGCCCGCCAGATACGTGATCTGCGCATCGAGGGCCACCTGCTTCGCCTGCACGGCGGGTGCTTTCGGCCCCTGCAGCACGGCTTTCATGGTGGGCACGCGGAACGCTTCCACGCGGAAACTGCCGGACGGGCGGCCCGCCATCGTCACGCTGTATTCGCCTTGCTTGGCGTCGGCGGGAATGACCCAGTCGCTTTCCGCCGTGCCGCTGGCGGACCAGCGCAGGGGCAATTGGTAGTTCTGCTCGCTGCCCTGGTGCGTGATGACGATGGAGGTAGCGCTGCCGGGGCCGTTGTTCTTGTCGACCAGGCGCATGCCCTCGGCCGTGTGCTTGCGAATGAAATGCTTCATGTGCACGGTTTCGCCGGCGCGCAGCAAGGTGCGGTCGAAAACGGTGGCCAGCAGGGTGTTGTCGGCGCGCGTGTCGTCCGTGGGCAAATTGAAACGCCAGGCTTCGATGCCGCCCACCCAGTCCGACAGGGTGAACGTCATGTCGCCGCCGCTGCGCGCACTGATAAAGTAGCGGCCATTGTTCTTGCAGCTGGAATTGGCCAGCTCGCCGGGGATGTGCGCCACGCCGTCCGCTCCCGTGGCGCCTTGCCACAGCAGCTTGCCGGCGCAGTCGCGCACGGCCACTTGCGCTTTCGCGACAGGCGCGCCCTTGTCGAGCGACGTCACCCACACGAGCGACGATTGCGCGCCATGCTTGAAGTGGGCTGCCAGATTCGTCACCAGCGCGGCCGTGCGGATGTAGGCCGTGGTGGGTTTGCCCAGCAGTACCTTGCCGAGGATGGGGCTGGCCAGCTCGACCACGTAAAAGCCCGGTTTCGGCAAAGGAATGCCGATCACCTCGAAGGTTTTCCTGCCATCGGGACGGGGCAGGCTGATGGGCCGCGTGCCGGCCGCGCCGGCCAGCACGGATTTGCTCATGTTGCCCGCATATTGCGCGTAAGGCTGCCAGTATTCGCCCCCGTCGCCATTGCCGGCCAGGCGCTGCATCCACTCGATGATGAACTTGTCATCATTGTCGGGCACGCGCAAGCTGGCGCCCGTGGCGGCAGCGGATGGCTGGGCAACTTCCTTACCCGACAGCACCGGCTCGATATTGCGCACGGTCACGGGCAGCAAGCCGTCACCCTTCGCTTCGATGATGCCGAACGGCGCCGGGAACTTCAGCAGCGGCGGCTGTTCGCCCGTGCGCACCGTCATGGGGAAGCGCGCGCGGTTGAGCAAGGCGCGGCCCGCGTCATCCGTCAGCTTCGGCGGCAGGGTCAGGACAAAACTTCCCTGCACGGGAAACGGGCCGTTGAAGGTGGCGTCCTGCAGGAATTCCGCCTTTTCTTCCTCTTTTGCAATCGTCGGCGCATACGTCTTGCCGCCGCCCTTCAAGGTCATGGCGCGCACCTGCGCCGCGCTCACGGGCGCGGAAAACTGCACGCGCATGGGCAGGAAGGGAATGCACTGCTCCTTCGGATTGCTGCGTTCACAGCTGAACTTGGCCGTGAAGTCGGGGCGCGTCTTGAACTGCAGCGTTTGCGCCTTGTCCGTGGCGATGCCGCTGGCGCTGGCGATGCCCTCGCCCCACACCAGCGACACCTTGGCGTTGGCGGGGAAGCTGCGCTTGCATTGCAACACGGTCACAGGCAGCGGTGGCGCGCCCTTGCTGGCGACGGGCATGCCCACTTTCCACAGCGTGCCCCGTTTCTTGAAATACACGGTCAGGTAGCGGTCGAGAAAACTCTTGCGCAGAGTCAATACCTGCTCCAGTTCCTTGCCTTTGAGCAGGCGCACGGGAATCTTTTCATTGATGCCATCGGCGCGGCAATACGCATTGGCGGCCACGCTGGCCTCGTTCGGCGCGGCGTCGAGTCCCAGCACGAATATCTGGTTTTCATCGATATACGGCTGGCCGTCATATGGCACGGCCTCGACGATGGCCGGGCCGCCCGTGGAGAAGCGATAGGAGGCCGTCCCCTGCAAGGGCTTGCCTGCCTGGTCCTTCAGCCCCGCTTTCAAGGTAAAGCTGCACGCTACGCCGGCCGGCAAGTCGCGCTCGAAATCGTAGTTCCAGTTGCGCTCGTCGGCCCAGCGCCCCGCGCCCGCCACGACGGCCGGCTCGGCCTTGCCGCAATCGATGGCGAACGGCGCGGGCAAGCCCATGTCGCCGAACGGCACCATCGGCGTGGCGAACTGGGCCCGCACCTGGCGCACGGCCTTGACCGTGCCGCTCGGTGAAAACAGGGACACGCCGCTATCGGCCCAGGCCGGCATAGCCAGGCCCGGCGACAGCAGCACAGTCAGCAGGCCCAGGCGGCCCAGTTTGCCGGACAGCGGTGAAGAAACAACACGGGGGTGATCAGGCACGGGTGACTCCTTGATGAAAAGTGGCGGAGCTGGCTGCGGCGCGCAAAAGTTGCCCAGGAGAAGCCCGGCAAAGCAACAGAACGCGGCAGGAATACAACATGAATGTAATATTAGTTATCAAGCTCATCATTGTTGCTAATATACAGTGGCATGCTGGTAACAAGTCGTACGATTGCCTCTCGTCGCGGCACCAGGAAGTGGCCGTGATTGCAAAAGTCTGCAGCGGCGAATGAGTTTTTTTCAACACCACAGTCTTTGTCGTGAATCTGCAACACCATTGATATACAACAATGCTTTGTGCGCTAACGCACCGACCTCTCGAACCTGGAATCGTATTCTTAGTCCAACAGCAGTGCATTTATCGCAAGAAAGCGCACCTGGAATGGTTGTCTATCTCTAGCAATAGCATGTCTGGCAGTTGTCGCATTGATGCAGTAGAGAAAATCTCTTATCAACGTTGGGAGTTACTTGTGAATAATCTAAAAAAAATCGCCGTTGCCGCCGCAGTACTGTGCTCCGCCCTCGGCGCACAGGCCCAGGAAATCAATCCCTCCTGGTACATTCAACCTAGCCTCAACGCACTCAAGCCAGATTCCGACTTCGCTACGGATAAAACCGGCTATGGCGCAGGCTTGCGTTTCGGTAAACCTGTTTCCCAGGACTGGGATATTCAGCTGGGCACCACGTATGCCCGCTCCAAGGATGGCCAACAGCGCTACCAGCAAAATACGCTGGGCGTAGACGGTCTGTACATGTTCTCGCGCAAAGCCTTCCGCCCCTTCCTGCTGGTCGGTGCCGGCATGCAGCGCGACAAGGACACCAGCCTCGCTTTCGGCGAACGCAGCAAGAGCTCGCCGTACGCCAGCGTCGGTCTGGGCTTCCAGTCCACGATCAACGATCAATTGTCGTTCCAGGCCGACGTGCGCAATGTGCACGGTTTCCTGCGCGGCAATACGTTCGACCCGAGCAGCAAGGCCAACAACTACTACGTCACGGTGGGCCTGAACTTCGCGTTCGACAAACCACCTGCACCGCCGCCACCACCGCCACCACCGCCAGTGCGTGAAGAAGTCGTCGTGGTCGTGCCGCCACCGCCACCACCACCACCGCCAGCACGCTTTGAAAAAGTGACGATGGCGGCAACGGAACTGTTCGCGTTCGACAGCGCCAAGCTGGGGCCGACACAGACCAAGCTCGACGAAATCGCCCGCGTACTGAACGCAGCGCCGGACGTCAACAACGTCGTCATCAGTGGTTATGCCGACCGCATCGGTTCGGCCAAGTACAATCTGAAACTGTCGCAGCAGCGCGCTGATGCAGTCAAGGAATACCTGGTCGCCCACGGTGTCGCCGCCAACCGCCTGTCGGCCGAAGGCAAGGGCTCCACCAATCCTGTCGTCACCTGCGATAACAAGAAGCGTGCCGATCTGATCAAGTGCCTGGAACCAAACCGCCGCGTTGAAGTGGAACAGATCACCATCGAACGCCGCGTGCAGTAAGCCAGACAGTGGTACGCCACTTGTGAATAAAAAAGGGGCTCGCGCCCCTTTTTTGCATTGAAAGCCAGCATGAATTTTTCTACCCGCTATCCCCGACTGGCCGGCCTGGCGCCGTTCAGCAAGCAGATGCGCAGCGTCATCGTCTGTTCCGTCACCGAATGGCTGGAACACCGCGCCTCGAGCAAGGGCGCCGCCCTCGCCTACTACACCCTGTTTTCCATCGCCCCCATCCTCGTGCTGGTGATCGCCATCGCCGGTTTTTTCTATGGCCCGGCCGCCGCGCGCGGCGAGCTGATGGGGCAACTGCAGGGTTTGCTGGGCACGCAGGGCGCCGAAGCCATCCAGCTGGTGCTGGCCGGCGCGAAGAACCATGATCAGGGGCGCATCGCCACCCTCATCGCCAGCGCCCTGCTGCTGTTTGGCGCCACCAGCGTATTTGCCGAACTGAAAGCCAGCCTCGATGAGATCTGGCAAGTGCCACCGCTGAAGGAAGCGGGCGCCTGGGACATGCTGCGCACGCGCTTGCTGTCCTTCGGCCTGGTGCTGGTGCTGGCCTTCCTGCTGATGGTGTCGCTGGTGGTCAATGCCGCCATGGCCATCCTGGCCAACTTCTGGGAAGGCGTGTGGAAAGACACGGCCGTGCTGTTTACCATCCTGTCGAACCTGATCGGCTTTGCCGTCATCGCCAGCCTGTTTGCCGTCATCTATAAAATGCTGCCGCGCGTGCGCCTGTCCTGGCACGACGTGCTGATCGGCGCCATCGGCACGGCTTTCATGTTTTCACTGGGGAAGTATGCAATTGGCGTGTATATCGGCAATAGCGGCGTGGCCAGCAGCTATGGCGCGGCCGGGTCGCTGGTGGCCCTGCTGCTGTGGGTATATTACTCGGCGCAAATTTTCTTCCTGGGGGCCGAATTCACGCGCCAGTTCGCGCTGCAACTGGGCAGCATGAAGGATATGCCGAAGAACGACGATGGCGATGTGCAGGTCAAGATACTGAAACGCCACCAATCCTGAACCGGCTGCAGGATGTCAAAACGGCGTCCGCGGGCGCCGTTTGCCTTGCCGCAAGCTATTCGCCCAGCAGCTCGGCCACCGCTTCCATGCCTTGCACGCGCTCAGCCACCACTTTCACGATGACGATGATGGGCACGCCCAGCAGCAAGCCCCAGACGCCCCACAGCCAGCCCCAGAACAGCAGGCTGATGAACACGGCCGAGGGATTCATGCGGGCGATGCGCCCCGTCATCCAGGTAGTGACAAAGGTGCCGACCAGAGTGGCGATGGCCATCGACGTGCCCGTCACCAGCACGACCATTTCCAGCGATTCGAACTGCAAAAAGGCGACCAGCCCCGTGGCGATAGTGATGAGCAAGGGACCGAAATACGGCATGATGTGCAGCAAGCCGGCCACGATGGCCCAGGCACCCGCGTTTTCCAGGCCGATCACGCTCAGGGCGATCCACATCAGCAGCGCCAGCAAGCCATTCGTGACGAGCAGCATGAACATATAGTTCTGGATCGAGGTATTGATGTCTTCCAGAATGTGCACGGTGACCTTCTTGCGGCTCAACGACGGGCCCGTCAGCTTGACGAGCTTGCGCTTGAAGGTATTGCCCGACAGCAGCAGGAAAAACACGAGAAAGATGACCATGGCGGCCTGGCTGAGGAACCCGACCAGGCCCAGCGAGCCGGCCCAGACCCAGTCCATGATCTTGAAATTCGGCGCGTCCGGCGCGGTGGCGGCGCGGCGGACGTTGCGGCGCGCCTCGGCGCCAGCGGCCACTTGCTCGATGGCATTGGCCACGGCCTGCATCTTCTCGAAGGTGCTGTTCTTGCCACCCGTGTTCTCGGCGATCAGCCGCGACAGTTTATGGGTGGCGGCCGGCAACTCTTCAACGATGGATTCGAATTCGCCCTGCACGCGCTCGATCACGACGACGGAGCCAAACAGGATCAGGGCCATCACCACGCTGGTGCCGATGGCGCGCGGCAGGCGCAACTTTTCCAGCCAGGCGACGACGGGATTGAGGGTATAGGCAATGAAAATGCCGAAAAGGACGGGAATGAGGAATTTCTGCGCCCATTGCAACGCAAAGATGAAGCTGACGGTGGCGATAATGCCCAGCGCCATGCCGCGCGCATTGACATGCAGCGGCAAACGCAAGGATGCGTCCGGGTGCTCCCCGGGCGCGCCGGGAGGTGGCCCGACAGGCTCGGTGGAGACAGCCGCCACCGGCTCGGGCGGGGTATCTGTAGGCTGGATATGCATGCGATTCCCGCGACGGTCGGTGGAGAGCCACAGGGCCAGCCGTGGGGCTGGCCGCTGCGGCAGGTCATGCCATTACTTGACGCGGATGTCGTTTTTCACGGACTTCACGCCCTTGACGCCACGGGTAATTTCGCCCGCTTTGGCGGCATCGGCAGGCTGCGCCACGAAGCCGCTCAGCTGAACCACGCCCTTGAAGGTTTCAACGTTGATTTCCGTCGATTTCAGGGTAGGCTCGTTGAAGATGCTGGCTTTCACTTTGGTGGTGATGGCCGCGTCGTCGATGTACTCGCCCGTGCCTTCCTTGGTTGGGGTCGAAGCGCAACCTGCAACGGCGAACAGGGATGCGACGAAAAGGCCAGTAGCGATAGATTTAGTAAATTTCATGGTTTTTTCCTTAGGAGTGGTCAATCAATGTGCTCACAATGAGCTTCTTATACCAGTTTGGTGACTGCGCGCCGGAGGGAGCTCAGTAGCCGAACTGGGTTTTTGCAGCCTTGATACAGTCATCCTTGGCTGCGCCGGCCAATGCATCGCATTTTTCTGTCGCGACCTTGTACTCGGCTTTTCTTTTTGCTTCACGCGCATCGCTGCGCGCTTCGATGACTTTCTTGTCTGCCTTGGCATCGGCCAGGGCCGCCACCTTGGTGGACTTGGCCAGCTTGACGCAGACATCCTTGTCGTTGCCCGTCAGCGCATTGCAGCGCGCCAGGTCGACGTCGTAGTTGGCATCGGCAATCTTGATGCGCGCCTTGGTGTAGGCGCGCAGGGTATTCGTGTATTGCGCTTGCGCCACCGCTTCGTCGTAGGTGCGCACAGCCTTCGCTTCGGCGATGCAGACATCCTTCGGGTTGCCCGTGATTTTTTCGCATTCGGCATGCGCCAGCTTGTAATTCAGGCCCGCCTGTTCATTGGCCGCCTTGTAGGCTGCTTTTGCTTCCGGCGTGGCCGCCACTGCGTGGCCGCCCCAGGCGGCGCATGCCAGGCTGACGACGATGGCGGTGAAAAGCTTATTCTTGTTCATGTTGTATTTCTCCCTGGTGGTAGCAAGCATGTCTGCTTGGCATGACTACCGTTTTACGTGGATAGTCGCCGCTCTTCTGTACGCTGCCGTACACAAGTAATTTATTTTGAAAGCAGAAGGCCGATAGGGAGAAATAACAACGTTTTGCCGGATCGCTCCAGCCAACAATACCATCTTCGACCGCCAATAAGTGCGTGCGGCAGCGTACAGACCGGGGACAGGGGCGTGTCTAAGATGGCACTACACCCTCACCTCGTCAGGAGAATAAAATGAAAACCAACGCCACCTTGGCTGCACTGATGCTCGCCGCTACCGCCGTACTGAGCGGTTGCGCCACCGGCCCTTCCCAGTCACAACAATATTACCCGGCCAACCAGCCGGAATCGGCCATGTACGGCACCGTCGACTCCATCCAGATCGTCCAGGGTGGCGGACAAACCAGCGGCGCTGGCGCCGTGGTCGGCGGTATCGCCGGCGCCCTGCTGGGCAATACCATCGGCTCGGGCAGCGGACGCACGGCCGCCACCGTGGCGGGCGCCGTCGCCGGCGGCGTCGTCGGTAACCAGGTGGAAGGCCGCAAACAGCAGGCGCAGGCTTACCAGATCAGCGTACGCCTCGACAACGGCGAGTACCGCACCGTGGTGCAGGACAACGCGAATGATTTGCGCCCGGGCAACCGCGTGCGCGTCGTTGACGGCCGCGTCTACCGCTATTAATTTCCGGCGGAGCTTGCCAGCAGGCATCCGCCATCCCGCATGCGTCGTACGATAACAAGGAGTTGCCATGGGCACCATCATTCTGATCATCTTGATCCTGGCCCTGGTCGGCGTCCTGCCTACCTGGCCGCATAGCCGCAACTGGGGTTACGGCCCCAGCGGCATCGCCGGTCTGGTCGTAGTGATACTGATCCTGCTATTACTGACAGGCAGGTTGTAAAAAAGGGCGCTGCGGCGCCTTTTTTATTTCATGGAGGAAATATCATGACTATCCACAACACACTCCTGGCCACCCTGTTCGCCTGCACCCTGGCGCCACTGGCACTGGCCCAGACGGCCACGCCGCAGCCGGGCGACCCGCAACGCTGGTACCAGGAAGACAGCACGGCGCAAGCCCAGCTGCGCACCCTGCGCAAGGAAATCGCCGCCGCCCTGGCCGAGGCCAGGAAAGCCTGCCGTTCGGAACCCTCCGCCGCGCGCGCCACCTGCCTGAAGGAAGCGCAAGACACGTACCGGCAAGACATGGCAAACGCGGAAAAACTGCGCGCAGCGGCGCATCCGCAGTGATGCGCCGTGCGGTTGCGGCGCTGGACTAACCGCAACACCTGACACAACCGTCGCGAGCGGAAGGGAGAGGTGGCCAAGAAGCGCAACCGTACTTTGTACGGGACGCCGAGCCGGTGAGCATCGCAGGCCGCCTATACCGACGCGCAGCAGGTTTTGACAGGCGTCACTAAGCGGCGTCGCGTTCGTAGGGGGGCAGTTCGTGCACCACCAGCGGCGTGTCCTCCGTGACAAAGGCCAGCCAGCCGGCGGCCTTGATCGCGCGCAAGCCATCCTGGTAGCCCTGCTCCCAGCGCCACTCGATGGAGCCCTTGGAGAAATTGATGTCCTTGGCCGCCATATGCCAGTCGCGCCCTGCATACGGCAGGCGCACGATGTGCATGGTGCTGTCGCAACCGAGCGCCACCAGCTCGTCCGTCTGCTGGCGGTTGTGCTGCGTGTCGGGCAGACCGGCGTACAGTTCGCGCAATTTGCGCTGCAAGGTATGCGTATTGACATAATCGGCGATATGCCGCTTCGAGCGCGACGCGAATGTCACGTCTTTTTGCCGCGTCTGCACTTCATCGAGGGTGGTCGGTTCCGGCCCTTCCGAGCTCCACAGGTCGACCATAAAGACCAGGGTGTCGACGTGGGGCGTGTCGTCGAGCACGGTTTCCAGCGGCGTGTTCGAGTACAGGCCGCCATCCCAATATAAATCGCCATCGACGCGCACGCCGGCAAAGCCGGGCGGCAAGGCGCCGCTGGCGCGGATATGGTCCGCCGTCAGAGACTGCTGCTGGCTGTCGAAACTGGTGAGGCTGCCGCATTTGACGCGCAGGGCGTTGACCGTCAGGCGCATGCCGCCGGGCTGGTTCAGGTAATCGAAATCGACCAGTTCCTCGAGGGTGGTGGCCAGCTCGCTGGTGTCATAAAAACTGGCCTCTTCCGGCTTGACGGCGATTCCGGCGGGAAACAGGCTGAAGGCGCGCGGCTTGAAGAAGCCGGGCACGCCGCGCAGCACCGTATCGAGCGTGGCCAGCCAGATGTTCGAGCGGCGCTGCCGGTCGGACACCAGGTTCATGTCGATGCTGTCGCGGTGCGCCACGCGCTGCCAGAACTGTTTCAGACGCACGAGCCTGTCCTCGTGCTTGTTGCCCGCCAGAATGGCGGCGTTGATGGCGCCGATCGAGGTGCCCACCACCCAGTCGGGCGCCAGGCCATGCTCGTGCAGCGCGTGGTAGACGCCGGCCTGGTAGGCGCCCAGCGCGCCGCCGCCCTGCAGCACCAGCACGATGCGCAGGCGCGAGGGATTTAACTGATTGATCGGTGTCTTCGAATTCGTCATCAAGATGGCCCTCTGTCCGCCGCGCGGGTGCGGCGTGAATCATTGTAAGGGATTGCGTCCGTGTGCGCCGGACCTTGGGTACGGGCAAAAAAAAACGCCGTCGATGACGGCGTTCCTGTGCAGCACGGCTGGCGTTCAGCGCTTGCGGCGCAGCCAGCTGGCGGCGACGGCGGCCACGGCCACGAGGACCAGGGCCGGCTTGACCAGCTTCTTGCGCCCGATAAACGATAGCGCCGTCAGCACGTAAGGCATGGCGCCTTGCAATCGCATGCCGCCCGGCGCCAGCAGGGATTCGACGCGGTGGCCGGCAAAGCCGACCGCCGTGTCGACCACGCCCTGGAGCATCGACTCGGGGCGCAGCGCATAGCCCACGTTGGCGCGTGCATGCACGATGCCCACGCGGTACATTTCACCCTGGGCGATCAGCAGGCGCTTGCGGGCGGCTTGCGCCGCCAGTTTGTCGTTGTCCGACATGAATTCTCCTCGAAGGCAGCTTACATCAGCATGTCGCGGTCAGCCTTCAATTCCGCCATGGTGGCCGGCATGGACAGCTTTCCTTGACGCAACATGGCGCGCGCATACATGACCAGGGCGATGGCCAGCAGTACGAACACGACCGTCATGATCGCCAGGATCTTCCAGCCCAGGCTATCCCAGGCCAGGAAGACGATCAGCACGCTGCCGTAAGCGATGGCAAACAAGCCCGCCACTGTCGCCAACGCGAAAATGACAATCAGCTGCAGCATGTGATTGCGCACTTCCGACAGTTCGATGGTGGCCAGTTCCAGCCGCGACAACATCAGTCCGACGGCGTTTTTGGCCAGGCCGGCGACCGAGCCGATCAATCCCGGCCCCTGGTGAGACGAAGCAGACTTGTCCATATCGCTCCTGACAGTGGATTACTTGCGGCCCAGGATGAAGCCGACCAGCACACCGACGCCAGCGGCGACGGCCACCGTGCGCCATGGGTTTTCCTTGACATAGCCGTCTGCCTGGGCAGCCATCTGCTTGGTGGCAACGATGGCCGACGCTTGCGCTTCATGCGCCTTGGCCAGCGCGGCGTCCAGGGTTTTCATGCCCTTGACGCGCACTTCATCGGCTTTTTCGCCAGTCAGGGCAGCAGCGGCGCTGAACAGGGCTTGCGCATCCTTGACCAGGGTTTTGACATCGTTATTAACGGTGGTGATATTATTTTCCAACATGGTTTAGCTCCTTAGCTGTGGATGAATGTAGTTACTATACCTACTTTACTCAAAAACACTATTCCATTAGATCGCGCATATCATCGGCGTGCTCTTCCTCGACAGCCATGATTTTGATCAACAAATGGCGTGTCGTCGGGTCTTTGTCGCCGATTTTCACGATCATCTGGCGATACGACTCGATCGCCACCCGTTCCGCGATCAGATTGGCACGCACCATGCTCTGCACGTCTTCGGAGTCATCATACTCGGCATGGCTACGCGCAAGCAATGTTGCAGGATTAAAATCTGGCTTGCCATTCAATTGCACGATGCGTTCGGCCAGCCAGTCGGCGTGTTCCTGCTCCTGCTGCGCATGCTCAAGGAACTCGGCCTTGATGCCGCCATTGTCGCGCCCGCTCACGGTGTAGTAATGGCGTTTGTAGCGCGCAATACACACCAGTTCGGTGGCCAGCGCCCCATTCAACAGGGTGATCAATTCCTGGCGGTCGCCCTGATAGCCGGCCGTCACGGCGCCGTCGTCCAGGTTGCTGGCGGCAGCGCGGATGGCGGCCGTATCGATGCCAGCTGGAATCTCAACAGATGTTTGGGTCATGATGTTTCCTTTCAAGTCTTGCATGGGTATCCACCGGCCAACATTCGGCCGGTGCTGCCTACTCACCAATCAAACACTAGGCAAAACCGTAGCGAGCGGCAGTGAATTGTGGCCGAGAAGCGCAGCTGTGCTAGAGCACAGTGAGCATCGGAGGCCGCAAGTCGCGACGCGCAGCAGGTTTGGCCTGGTGTTTTAGCGGCGGGCGGGAATCGCGGTGTTATCTTCCGACAGGACGATTTCCACCCGGCGATTCAGCTGGCGGTTCGCCGCGCTGTCGTTGCCGGCGGCCGGATAGGCGGCGCCATAGCCTTTCGTGGCGATGCGGTCACGGCTGATGCCCTGCTCCAGCAGCGCATTGCGCACGGATTCGGCGCGGCGTTGCGACAGTTGCAGGTTGTGCGCGGAACCGCCCGTGCTATCCGTAAAGCCTTCGATCAGCACGGTGCGCTGCGGGTTGTTTTTCAGCACGTCGGCCAGCTTGCGCGCCGTATTGGTGCCATCGGCCGTCAGGTTCGCCTTGTCCGTGCCAAACAGCACGTCGCCCAGGGTGATCACCATGCCGCGTTCGGTTTTCTTGGCAGCCAGGTCGGCCAGCTGCGCTTCGAGTCCGGCGGCGCGGGCTTGCGCATCGCGGGCCGACGCTTCGGCCGCTTGCGCCTGGGCCTTGGCCGCTTCCGCATCCGCCTGCGCCGACTGGGCGCGGGCCGTGGCCTGGTCAGCCTGCTGCGTGCGCGCATCGAGGCGCAACTGGTCGCGCTGCTTGCCGGCGTTGGCGATATCGGCTTCTGCGGCCTTCTGCTTGGCGACTTCTTGCGCCGTGGCTATCTTTTGCTTGGCCAGGTAGGCCAGCTTGTCGACTTTTTCGCTATCTTCCTGGCGCGTGGCGGCCGCGTTTGCCGCTTCCAGCGCTGCGCTCGCTTCGCGGAATTCGCGTGGCGCATAGGTCGACACGATCGGGTTCGATTGCGCCGCCATGTAGTCGCCGCGCGTCTGGTCGAGCAGGCTGGTGGTGGTCGGTGCGGAGCTGCAGGCGGCGACAAAGGCGGCCATGGCCAGCAGGCCGGGAATGGTGGTGTAAGTAGCTTTTTTCATGATGGGGTCCTGTTATTGGTTATTGTTGTTGCTTATTGTTTTGGGACTTGCTGATTGGCGCGGTCGAGCTCTTCGCGCATGACGCGGATGTTCTCGTTGATTTCATCGGCGGCGCTGGTGGCCTTGGCCGAGTTGGCCTTGCTTTGCGCCAGCTTGGCATCGGCTTGCGCCTGGTCGGCCAGCTCGCGCGCCAGCTTGTAGTCGCGGTCTTTCAAAGCCTGGTTAGCCATGCGCATTTTTTCGCGGGCCGAACGCATTTCATCGGGTGCCAGCTCGGCGGCGCCGGCGCTGGCGGCGTTATCCACGGCGGCGCGCGACACGGCGACATCGGCCGTGGCAGGCGTTTTCAGGCTGGAGCAGCCCGTCATCAGGACGACGGCGGTAGCGCAGGCGGCCAAGGTGGCGAATGGGGAAATCTTGAAATCTCGGTTTGTCATTTTTCTTCTCCTGGAGAGTGTTAAGCGTAAGGGGTAGATGTCGTGCATCTGGAATCAGGAACTGCGTTTGATGTATGACGTTATAGGCTCCGGCTCACCGCATATCCGTTCGGTGCCGCACATAGGGTAAGAAATCGACAATACTTGCATGGGCAACGTGCGCTAGCGCACGTGCCGGCCAGCCAAACCTGAAACGGCCCCGGCTTTGGAGCGATTCCTGTAGCATCGCAACTACTTGTACAGAAAGAATCAGCTTATGCCGCTCTCCCGCCGTCAGAAAATCGCCCTCGCCAGCACCGCCGTATTGATCGCCCTGCCCGTCACGGCTTCCATCGTCCTGCTCAACATGGACTGGAACCGCGCCAAGCCCTGGCTCAATGCGCGCGCCAGCGACGCGCTGGGCAGGCCGTTTGCCATCGAGGGCGACCTGGCATTGACGTGGCGGCAGCCAGGCGATGCAGCAGGGAAAAAAACCTGGCGCGACTATCTGCCCTGGCCGCACCTGCAGGCAAAGGACGTCCGCCTGGGCAACCCGAGCGCCATGGCAGGAACGGACGAGGAGGCGCAGCTGGCCAGCGTCAGCCAGCTGGCGTTCTCGCTCAATCCGCTGGCCCTGCTGGACAAGAAAATCATCATCCCGCAATTGCGCTTCGACACGCCGCAGGTGCGCTTGCTGCGCGACAAGGATGGCAAAAATAACTGGACCTTCGACAAGCAGGACCAGCCATCGCCATGGCAGCTGGAATTGCAAAGCGTGGTCTTCAGCAAGGGCAGCGTGACCTTGGACGATGGCGTTACCGGGACGGCGATGCGCGCCGATGTCGACACCATCGCGGGCGATGCGCGCTACGGCATCGCCTGGACCCTGTCCGGCAAATACCGTGGCGAAAGCATCAAGGGTGGCGGCAAGGCGGGCGGCGTACTGTCGCTGCAGCAGCAAGGTACGCCCTTCCCCATCCAGGCCGACATGCGCGCCGGCGGCAGCAGCGTGGCCATCGAAGGCACCCTGACGCGCCCGGCCAACCTGGCCGCGCTCGACGTGCGCCTGAAACTGTCCGGGCCCAGCATGGCGCGCCTGTATCCCTTGACGGGCGTGCTGCTGCCGGAAACGCCGCACTTCAGCACGGAAGGCCATTTGACGGGCACCCTGGCGCCGCGAGGCGGCGAATGGGTGTACGACCAGTTCAGCGGCAAGGTGGGCTCCAGCGACATCAGTGGCAAGCTGGCTTTTTCCGCCAGCACGCCGCGCAAGCGCCTGACGGGCGCAGTCCACTCGCGCCTGCTGCAATTTTCCGACCTCGGTCCGCTGGTGGGCGCCGATTCCAGCGCCAGCAAGAAGGAACGGGGCGTGCCGTCGACGCAGCCAGCCGGCCGCGTGCTGCCGGTGGAAACCTTCAAGACGGAGCGCTGGACCAGCCTGGACGCCGACGTGCGCTACACGGCCGACAAGATCACGCGCGATGCCGAGTTACCGATCAGCAAGCTCGACACGCATCTGGTGCTGACGGATGGCGTGCTGTCCCTGGCGCCGCTCAACTTCAACGTGGCGGGCGGCACCCTGACGTCGCAGATCAAGCTCGACGGCAGCGGCAAGGTCATCGCCAACGGCATCGCGGCCGAACTCAAGGCCAGCGCGCGCCATCTGCACATCCAGCAACTGTTTCCCCGCCTGCCGGCCCTGCAGGCCAGCGTGGGCGAAATCAATGGCGACGCCTCGCTGTCGGCCACGGGCAATTCCGTCGCCACGCTGCTGGGCAGCTCGAACGGCGAAGTGCGCGCGCTGATCAACCGGGGCAGCATCAGCAAGCTGTTGCTGGAAGAAATGGGCTTGAATATCGGCAGTGTCGTGCTGGCCAAACTGGCGGGCGACAAGCAGGTCAGGCTCAATTGCATGGCCGCCGATTTCGCCGTCACCAAAGGACTCATGCGCACGCGCCAGTTCATCGTCGACACGGATGACGCCGTCCTCAATATCGACGGCACGGTGAACCTGGCCGATGAACGGCTGAATCTGACCCTGCGGCCGGACAGCAAGGGCTTGCGCATCTTTTCGCTGCGCTCGCCCCTGTATGTGCATGGCACCTTCAGCAAGCCCGACGTGAGCGTCGACAAGGGCGTGCTGGCCCTGCGCGCCGGTGGCGCACTGGCGCTGGCCGTGGTGGCGCCCGTGGCGGCGCTGCTGCCGCTGGTCAATGCCGGCCCCGTCGAGGACAGCGAATGCGCGGCACTGCTGGCCCAGGCGCGCGTCAAACCGGTGGCGCCGAAACCGGGCAAGACAGCGCGCAAAAGCCGCTGAGCGACACGCCAGCGTGCGCGATTACAATTGTTACACCCCTATGTGCGTTGCCGAACAGACCCTGTCTTGCCGCAATTCTATTCTGTGATCGTGCCTGAAACACGTGGCGACACGAAGTCCCACCGGCCCATACCATGCTGGCGCCACGAGGTCCGAATTCATAGGAGAACTATCATGCAAATCATTAAAAAAATCGCCGCTACCACTTCCGTTGCCGCCCTGCTGCTGAGCTTGACGGCTTGCGCCAACATGTCCGGCCAGGATAAGAACACCGCCATCGGCGCCGGCATCGGCGCCGTGGCCGGCTCCGTGCTGACGGGTGGCAGCGCTGTCGGCGCTGTCGGCGGCGCCGCCGTCGGCGGCGTGATCGGCAATCAGGTCAAGCCGAAGTAATCGCTGAACGAAAAAGCGGGGTGGGTGCCGAGGCGCCCGCCCCGCTTTTTTGCGTCCGCGGCACAGGGATGATGAAAATCAGACGAAGACGTTGGCCATGCCGATGGCGCCGCTATCCTTGACCAGCGCGTAGCAGCGGCAGGAGACGGCTTCCAGCCCCGGCGAATCGAGGATCTCGATATTGCCGCGGCTGTAGGTGATGAGTTTTTGCTGTTGCAGCGCGCTGGCCGCCTTGGTCACGCCGACCCGCCGCACACCGAGGGTATGGGCGAGGAATTCATGCGTCAGGTGAAATTTTTCGGACTGCAGGCGGTCGCGCGTGATCAGCAGCGAACGGGCCAGGCGCGCCTCGAGGACATGGAAGCGGCTGCACACGGCAATCTGGATGGCTTGCGCCAGCAGGGTGTCCGTGTAGCGGTACAGCAAACGCTGCAGGGATTCGAGCTGGGCGAACTCGGCGCAAAAGTCCGCCCGCGCGATGCGGCTGGCCGTGCCGGAACGCTGCACCACGGCACGCACTTGCGCCAGATCATGACCGAGCGCGACGGAAGCGCCCAGCACGCCTTCGCGGCCGACGGAGCCCACTTCCAGGGTCATGCGGCCTTCTGCCACGGCCAGCAGCGAGATCAGGCAATCGCCGGGGAAATAGATGTGGCCGATAGGCTGGCCCGGTTCGTACAGCACCTCGCCCACCTCGACCGTGACGGTCTCGAACAGCGCCGTCAGGTGCCGCAAGTCGTGCTCGGGCAGGCTGGCCAGCAAGCGGTTGCCAGCATCAGGCGCGCCTGCGGGCGTGCCCAGGCCGGATCGGCCTGCGTCGCGGGACAGGGTCATGCTGGCGGTCGTTGGTGGCATTGCTTTTCCTTGGTGTCGTTACAACTCGACATAATTTTTACTTAGCCTACGGTGCAGTACCGGCCCTGTATGTACGGTGACGCACAGAAGTGCGGCACGCGGCACCGCACACTGGCAACACACACGAATAAGCAGCAGAACACGCATCACCCTTTTATTATTTTAAAAAAACCAAGGAGCTCTCCATGACCACCACCACCAAATCCCTCCATCCACTGGTGCTTGCCGCCGCCGTCGCCGTCCTGCTGTTTTGCGGCGTCGGCACGGCTGCCCTGATGGGCTGGCTGCCTTCCTCCCAGAGCGATAGCCAGCCCCTCGCGGCCAGCACCTCGGCCGAACAGCTGGCCAGCCTGCAGGCAAACCAGCCGCCGGCTGGCGCGCAGCCGCTGGCCGCCCTGCCGCCACAGCAGCAGCAACCACAGCAACAGCCCGTGCGCCAGCCGCAGCCACAACAGCCACAGCAGCAGCCACAATACGCGGCAGCCCCTGCGCCACAGGTGTGCAGCAATTGCGGCGTGATCGAAGCCATCCATGAAGTCAATACGCGCGCCGAAGGCAGCGGCGTGGGCGCGGCTGGCGGCGCCGTCGTCGGCGGCTTGCTGGGCAACCAGGTAGGCGGCGGCCACGGCAAGCAGCTGGCCACCGTGCTGGGCGCCGTTGGCGGCGCCGTGGCCGGCAACCAGATCGAAGGCAGCGTGCGCGCCACGCGCAGCTACAACATCGTCGTGCGCCTCGATAACGGCAAGACGCGCACCGTGCACCAGAGTGCCGCGCCGAACTGGCGCCAGGGCGACCGCGTGCGCGTCGTCAACGGCGCCCTGCGCGCCATCGGCTAAGCGGCCGGCGGCGCGCAGGCCGCCCGTCAGCGTGGCAAATCAAACACACGCCCGGCCTGTCCGGGCGTTTTCTTTTTAGCAAAGTTCGTTGGCGTACAGATGGGCTTGCAGGAGCGCGAGATGATGCATTAAGGAAAGTTCAACGGGTAGTCCGCTCAAGGAGCAGTGATGGAAAACGACAAGGCAGGCAGCAACAGGATGTGGCTGGGTTTGATCGGCGGCGGCTTGCTCGCTACGGCGCTGGGCTTCTGCGCGCTGGATCTGGCGCCGCCAACGGGCGGCCCCGTATTTGGCGTCATGCTGCTGCTCACCGGCGGCATGGTCAGTTGCCTGGCGGGCGCCGTCGGCATGGCCGGCATGCTGGCATGGGTGCCGGGCATGGCCGATGAACACGCCGACGGCCCCCGATAGTTGAGCCTTGTGTACGACAGCGTACAGAACGCAAGGAAAACAAAGTAGACACTTAGCCATGGCATCAGCGTTCAGCGACCCCGGTCGCCGCGCAATGACAAAAAACGATGACGGCGCCACGCGCCAGCGCCTTCCGGGCCGGGGCATTCGCCGTCATCCACACATTACTCTCGGAGGACATATCATGCTGTATACAATCGCCGTCGTACTCATTATTCTTTGGCTGCTGGGCCTGGTAACTTCCTATACCATTGGCGGCTTCATCCACATCCTGCTGGTGGTCGCCGTGATCATGGTGCTGCTGCGCCTGATCAGCGGGCGCGGTTTATAGCCCAGGCCGCTCACCTGGCCTGACAAGAGCGGCGCGCGTGCAAACGGGCGCCGCTCTTTTGCCGCCTTTTGCGTACAGTGTGCGCGCACTGGCAAGCAGCGCCATTTTGCAGTAACGTGTACGGGTAGTCCTGGGTATGTCCCAATAACAAAACAAGGAGAAAATCCATGAAAGAAACATTCAAAAAAGGCCCTGGCGCCAAATCCCTGATCGGCATGCTGGTGATCGCATTGGCCGCTAGCGGCTGCGCGGATATGTCCGCCACACAACGCGGCACGGCCACGGGCGCAGGCGTCGGCGCGGGCCTGGGCGCCCTGATCGGCGGCACCACCGGCGGCGGCAGCAGCGGCCGCACGGCCGGCGGCGCCCTGATCGGCGCGGCAGCGGGCGCCGTCATCGGCAATATCTGGTCGAACCGCATGGAAAACCAGAAGCGCGCGATGGAACAAGCCACACAGGGTACCGGTGTGCAAGTGACGCAGACGGCCGACAACCGCCTGAAAATGGAAATTCCAAGCGATATTTCCTTCGACACCAACCGCGCCGACATCAAGGGCAACTTCCGCCCCATCCTCGACCGCTTTGCCGCCACCCTGAACGAAAACCCGAACACCACGGTCAGCATCATCGGCCACACGGACAGCACGGGCAGCGCTTCGATCAACGAACCGCTGTCGGTGGAACGCGCGGCCCACACGCGCGACTACCTGGCCATGCGCGGCGTCTCGCCGACCCGCGTCGTCACGGAAGGCCGCGGCGCCCGCGAGCCGATCGCCTCGAATGCAGATGCCTCGGGACGCGCACGCAATCGCCGCGTGGAAATCTACGTCGCCGAAATGGCGCCACGCTAAGTTGACAGCATCAATAAAAAACCCGCTGGCAAGGTCACTTGCCAGCGGGTTTTTTCCATCCAAAACAGCTTATTTCGACGTCGTTGCCTTGGCGCCGCTTGCGCCCTCTTTCGCCACCTTGGCGAAGTCGCCCGCCGTCACGATCGAAACGGCCGATGGCTTCAGGTACTCGCGCAGGCTCTGGTTGACTTGCGCCAGGGTCAAGGCCGCCACTTTCGCTTCCAGATCCTTGTCGTACGCCATGGTACGGTCTTCGGCAAGGTAACCGGCCAGTTCGCGCGCCAGGCCGCTGTCCTGCGTGCGGCCCACTTCCTGCGATTGCAGCCAGCCTTTCTTCGCCTCGGCCAGTTCCTCTTGCGTGAAGCCGTCGGCCAGCGCCTTGGCGATTTCCTCGCGCAGGGCCGCTTCCACCTTGACCGTGTTTTGCGGCGCGCTGATGGCATACGCCATCCAGTAGCCGGCCGGCTCGCGCGACGGGATGCTCACTTGCGAGCCAACGCCGTACGACAGGCCTTCCTTCTGGCGGATGCGGTCGGCCAGACGGCTGCGCAAGGCGCCGCCACCGAGCATGTGATTGGCGATCAGCAAGGCGGGATAGTTGGCGGCGTCATCCTTGAGGGGAATCGGCTGGATGGCGAACAGCACGCTATTCGCCTTGTCCGGCGTTTCCAGCGTGACTTTTTCGCCGCTGACAGGCTTGACGGCATCACGAATGCGCACATATGGCTGCTGCGCCTTCCAGTTGCCGTACAGGCTGGCCACTTGCGCCTTCAGCGCGGCCGGGTCGAAGTCGCCCACGGCGGCAAAGGTGGCGTTCGACGCGCCATAGTAGGCGCCATGGAATGCTCTCACATCGGCCACCTTGATGGCTTTCCATTGCGCCAGCTCAAGCGGCAGGGTGGCCACGTGGCGCACATGGCCTTCCGGCGTGGCGTCGAGCAGGCGGCGGAATGCGTTCACGGCCAGCGGTTGCGGTTCAGGCAGCTCCTGCTCCGCGCGGCCGACGCGCTCGCGCTGCAATTCGAGGAATTCCGTTTCGTTCAAGGCCGGCTTTTGCAGCACCTGCGCCAGCAGGTCCATGGCGGCCGGCAAGTTCTCGCGCTTGCCCATCAGCATGGCGGTGACGCCCTCGGCGCCGCCCGTAATCGCCACTTGCGTGCCCAGCTGGTCGAACTTGTCCTTCACTTCCTGGCGCGACAGTTTATCCGTGCCGCGCGACAGCAGATTCGCCGTGTAGACGCCCACTTGCGCCTTGCCGCGCAAGTTCTCTTCGCTGCCGATCTGCAATTTCAATACGACGCTGACGGTGCTGCCCTTGGTTTTCTTCGGCAACAAGGCGCCCTTCAAGCCATTCGGCAAGGTGAAGCGCTGCGTGCGCGCCTCGATATTGTCGGGGCTGGGATCGAACGCTTCGCCCTGCGCCACCACGGCGCGGCCCGTGTAGCCGGCCAGTTGCGGCGCCACGTCGGCGTAAGCCGGCACGACGGTGCGGTTCGGCGCATCGGTGGGAATGAAGCGGCCCAGGGTGCGGTTCGAGCTCTTCAGGTATTTCTCGGCCGCCGCCTGCACCTGCGCCGTCGTCAGCTTGTCGAGCTGGTCGCGCTGCAGGAAGAACAAGCGCCAGTCGCCGGCCGCCAGCGATTCCGTCAGGGCGATCGTCATGCGCGCCGTGTTCGAGGTGATCAGCTCCACCTGCTTGTTCAGCTGCTGTTTCACGCGCGCCACTTCCGCATCCGTGATGGGCTGCGATTTCAGCTCTTCCAGCACTGTCAGCATGGCCGCTTGCGCCGCATCGAGGTTGCCATCGAGTGGCACCAGCGCGCCGAACAGGTTATAGCCCGGCTCCAGGTTGCTCACCGAGTTGTATTCGATCTTGCTGGCCAGCTTGGTTTCCACCAGCGCCTTGTGCAGGCGGCCGGCCGGCGCATCCGTCAGCACGTGGCCCAGCACCTCGATGGCGACGGCGTCCGGGTTGCCGGACGGCGCCACGTGGTAGCCGGCGCCGACGAACTGCGTGCCGCCGCTGCGGCGCACCGTCACGGCGCGCTCGCCATCCTGCACGGGTTCGGCCGTGTAGGTCGGTTCGATCACGCGCGTGGGTTTCGGAATCTTGCCGAACAGCGCATTGATCTGCTGCAAGACCTTGGTTTCGTCGAAGCGGCCCGCCACCATCAGCACGGCGTTATCTGGCTGATAATATTTATGGTAAAACGCGCGCAAGCGGGGAATATTCACCTGCTCGATGTCGGAACGGGCGCCGATGGTCGACTTGCCATAGTTGTGCCAGTCGTAGGCGATGGCCTGGATGCGTTCGCTCGTCACGCCGATCGGATCGCTCTCGCCCATCTCGAATTCGTTGCGCACGACCGTCATTTCGCCCTTCTGCGTCTTCGGGTTCCACAGATCGCTCTGGTCGATGGCGGCGTTGACCATGCGGTCCGCTTCCATGGCCAGCATCTGGCGCAGGTTATCGTCGTTGGCGGGGAAGGTGGCGTAGTAATTGGTGCGGTCGTACCAGGTGGTGCCGTTGAAATCAGCGCCCGTCGAGTTCAGTATCTCGACGGGGGTCTTGGTGCCCTTCTTGATGCCGAAATTGGCGCTGGGCTTGAACAGCAAGTGCTCGAGCAAGTGGGCCATGCCCGTTTCGCCATAGTTTTCATGGCGCGAGCCGACCAGGTAGACGATGTTGGTGGTCAGGGTCGGCTTGCTGGCATCGGGGAACAGCAGCACGCGCAAGCCATTGGCCAGCCGGTATTCGGTGATGCCTTCGACGGACGTGACTTTGACGGCGGCGCGGTTGGGCGCAGCCTTGCCGGCTTTCTGGGTCGGCGCCGCTTCCACCGGGGTGGCGGCAAGGACGAACGATGGCGAGAGGATGCCGGCGGCAAGCAGGAGGGCGGTAATGGGTTTCAAGGCAGAGTCCTGGTAACACTACGTTATTAGACACGCGCAAAAGCGGGCGCAATGGAATACGAACGCAAGAATTGCCATGGACCCGCGCTGCGTCTTCGCCGCCCAGGGAAATCATTGCCCACACAATTTACGTCATGCTTGTCACTTGCGCAAGTGCTGTCATCGGGCACTTATCTGCCCGTGTTATACTTCGTGGTTCCAGAACTATCTGCCTGTATATGAGACGAGCTCTCGTCCTGCTCTGCCTTTTTGTTTTCATCGCGTTACCCCAGGCGTTCGCCAGCATGGCCTACGCCAGCCCTTCCCCATTCCAGCATGCAATCGCGGCCGGCTCTGCCGCCACGCCCGCCTTCTGCATCGATTCTGCCGACGCCAGCGTCCATGCGGGCCTGCCTGGCGACAGCTGCGATAGCGAAGAATGCGACAACGATCCCATCACGCTGTACCCGAGCTCGCGCCAGGCGGCGCCGTTTTGCGCCATCATTTGGCAAGCGGGACCGGGCGCACTTGCCGAAGCGGACGTGCGGCTGGCCACCCGGCCGCCGCGCGTCCGCCACTGACACCGCAGCACGCATCGTATTCAAGCCCGGGGCAATCCGCCGCCGGGCACGCTTTATATTGATTGACTTTACAAGGTTACACACATGGAATGGTTATTTGACCCGACAATCTGGGTCGGCCTGCTGACGCTGGTCGTACTGGAAATCGTACTGGGTATCGACAACCTGATTTTCATCGCCATCCTGGCGGAAAAGCTGCCGCCGCACCAGCGCGACAAGGCGCGCGTGCTGGGCCTGACCCTGGCCCTCGTCATGCGCCTGGGCCTGCTCTCGCTGATTTCCTGGCTGGTCACTCTGACCACGCCATTGTTTTCCATATGGACATTCTCGTTTTCCGGGCGCGACCTGATCCTGCTCTTCGGTGGCCTGTTCCTGCTGTTCAAGGCGACCAGCGAGCTGCACGAGCGCCTCGAAGGCATCACGCACGCCCAGACGGGCCCGAAAGTCTACGCCGGCTTCGGCCTCGTGGTGGCGCAGATCGTCGTGCTCGACGCCGTCTTTTCGCTCGACGCCGTCATCACGGCAGTCGGCATGGTGGAAAACCTGTACGTGATGATGGCGGCCGTCGTCATTTCCATCGTCGTCATGATGCTCGCCTCGAAGGTGCTGACGCGCTTCGTCAACGCCCACCCCACCGTCGTGGTGCTTTGCCTGAGCTTCCTGCTGATGATCGGCCTGTCGCTGGTGGCCGAAGGCCTGGGCTTCCACATTCCGAAAGGGTATTTGTACGCCGCCATCGGTTTCTCGATCGTCATCGAATTCTTCAATCAGCTGGCGCGCCGCAACTTCCTCAAGCTGCAGTCGAACGCCCCGCTGCGCGACCGCACGGCGCAAGCCGTGCTGAGCCTGCTGGGCGGGCGCAAGGGCCGCGAAGCCGTGGAAGAGCACGAAGTCAAGGAAATGCCCGATGTCTCCGCCTTCGGCGTGGAAGAGCGCAACATGGTCAGCGGCGTGCTGACCCTGGCCGAACGCTCGATCCGCTCCGTGATGACGCCGCGCGGCGACGTCTCGTGGGTGAACCTGAACGACAGCAGCGAGAAGATGCTGCAACTGCTGCGCGACACGCCGCACAGCATGATTCCTGTCTGCAATGATGACCTCGACAATGTGCTCGGCATCGCGCGCAGCAAGGATCTCATCGAAGACCTCGTGTCGCATGGCAAGATCGACCCGGCCAGCATGCGCGAAGCCGTCGTCGTGCCGGAAGCGGCCGGCGTGCTGAAGGCCATGGAAACCCTGAAGCGCTCGCGCGGCCAGCTGGTGCTGGTGGTCGACGAGTTCGGCACGGTGCAAGGCGTGCTCACGCCGATCGACATCCTGGAAGCCATCGCCGGCGAATTCCCCGACGAGGACGAGCAACCGGACGTGGAAGTGCTGGGTCCCGGCCACTGGCGCATCGATGGCGCGACGGACCTGCATTATCTGGAGCAAGTGTTCGAGACGGAAACCCTGGTCAGCGAAGATGGCGAATACAACTCGCTGGCCGGCTTCCTGCTGGCGCATTTCGAAAACATGCCGGCCGTGGGCGAAGTGCTGGAACTCGACGGCTTGCGCTATGAAATCGTCGAGGCGGACGAGCGCCGCATCGCCTGCGTGGACGTGCGCCGCATCGAGCCCGATCACAGTTTGTAACACAATGGCAAGCGTGCCCCGCTTGCCATGCCGTATGCTGGGGTCTGCCCTTTTTGGAGACGCCAACATGAACCACTCTTTGCTACGCCTGAGTTTACTGGCCTGCGCCGCCCTCGGCGCGCAGGCCGGCGCCCAAGCCGCCGCGCCGTCCGCCAGCATCAAGCCGGGCCTGTGGCAAGTCGACAGCAAGATGGCGTCGCCCGACGCCGCCACCGACAACGCCATGTCCATGGTGTTGCAGCAACTGGGCAACCTTCCTCCCGATCAACGCAAGCAGCTGGAAAGCATGGCTGCCAGCCGCGGCATGGCCATGCCCACCGTGGGGGCCGATGGCGCCGTGCGCGTGACGGCATGCGTGACGCCGGACATGGCGGCGCGCAAGCAGATTCCCACGGGCCAGCCCGGCGATTGCAAATCAAAAAACAGAGACATCGCGGGCGGCATGCAGGTGTCATTTAGCTGCGCGAATCCGAAATCGAGCGGCGAAGGCAAAGTAATGTTTACGGGCGACCAGGCGTTCAGCATGCAGCTGGCCGTGACGACCAGCGCGCGCGGCACGCCGGAGCAGGTGAACGTGACGAGCAATGGCAAGTGGCTGGGGGCAAGCTGCCCAGCCCCTGCCACGACGGCAATTCAGAAGCCGTGACGGAAGCCTATATTGAAAGCGGCGTCGCCACGCCCCGCGTCGCTGGCATTGCCCACCGTGTAGCGGGCGCCGTTGCTGTTGCGGATCTTCGCGTAGGACGCGTAGAAATCGCTGCGCCTTGACAGGGAATACGTGAGGCCGACGGCCACCTGGGTGGCGTCGCGGTTGGCCGGGTCGCGGTCATCCTTGCGCACCCATGACGCCAGCAGCTTGAAGCCGCCCACGGGCACGGACACGCCCAGCAAGGTGTCGCGGCTGTCCGAGGACGACATCGACAGGGCCAGCGAGCTGTAGGCATTGTTCGGGTCCCACGGCGAACTGCCATAGCCCTTGTTGATGCCGATGGCGGCAAAGGCCGTGGCCACTTTCAGGTCGATATTCGCCGCGATCAGGGTGTTGCGGGCAGACATGTCGATGGCGGGCAAGGTACCGGAAGCGAGGATGAGGTTATTCTTGCGCTGGTGCGACACGCTGACATTCACGGCGCCGGCCGAATAGCCGAGGGTGGCGCCATACGCGCGGTTGTTGGCGTTGCTGTATGGCGACTCGCCAAAGCTGTAGATGGCGCTGGCGGTCACGCCGCGCAAGGCGGGCGTCACGTATTTGACGGTATTGTCGTAGCGTTTCACGCTGTAGCCGGCCAGGTTGCCGGCGCTGCCGGCCATGCCGCCCTTGAACGGGTCGGCCACGTCGGTGAGCGCCAGGTATTGCAGGTTGTACTGGCGTCCCAGGGTCAGCACGCCCAGGCGGCTGTCGAGGCCCACGTAGGCCTGGCGGCCGAACAAGCGGCCCTCTTCCGACTGGCCCGTGTCGTTGTGGATGCCCGCTTCCAGGGTAAATACGGCCGTGACATCATTGCCCAGCGCCTCGCGGCCCTGCACGCCCAGGCGTGAACCGGACGCGACGCCGCCGGACGCCTTGCTGCCGGCGCAATTGGCGGCACAGCCGCGTTCGGCAACGATGCCCGCGTCGAGCACGCCGTACACGGCAACGTTGCTGGATGCGGCACTGCCTGCGCCATCGGCAGCCTGGGCTGGTGCAAAGAGCACCCATGGCCCCATCCCTATCACAGCAAGCGCAAAATACGAGGTCTGCATGATAAATATCTCGGTGACGTGGGTGAAACTTCCCGGTATTGATCAGGGCATGCGCTGTGTGTCTGATCTCAGTGTTACCTTATCCTCGCTATTTGTCCAGCCATCCGTGCGTTGTACAACAGAAACTTCAGCTTAGTCCCGGGAAACGAGTCGCGCACTGACAACACGCAAGCGGGAGCATGATTGTGGCAAGATGGCGCTAAAAGCAGGCCCTGCCGCAAAGCAGTGTTCGGTGGCGAACGTTGCGCGATTTGACGCAGGCGGTACACTACTGGTTTTACCGACAGCGGCTCGCCCGTTTTTTCTGCATGCTAGCTATCCTCGAACGCATTGACCCCAACTCCAGCAATATCGACTTGCTGGTGGAATTATTCAACTCACTGCGTCCCAAGCGCTGCCACGACAGCGCTACCGCGATTGCCAACGTGCGCACCCTGCGCCAGCTTCTCAAAGGTAACCCCGCGCAAGCGCGCGCCCTGCACGAATACGTGCTGCGCGTGCTGGCCGCGCGCCGCCACGCCAGCCTGTACACCGACATCGGCGTACTGTCGAACAGCGGTTTTTTCACGGAATTGAAACGCCGCATCGCCTACCGCATGCTGCCGCCCGCCCTCGGCGACGAATATCTGAATGACGCGCTCGACCAGGTGCTGTACCTGAAAACTGATTATTTGTGGATCAGCAACGTGCCCGCCACGGACTGGCTGGAACTGTTCGACGTACTCACCAGCGACGACATCGAACTGGCCGTCGGCGACGGCAATATCATGCTGCCCGGCATACTCGACGCCATCCGCACCCTGTCCTACCGCGTCTGCGCCATGGGCCTGGAGCCGGAACTGACGCGTTTCCACAATGAGATCGAAGTGTTCCAGTCGCCGTTCATGGTGCAGAACACGGAAGTGAACGCCTACCTGGACGCCTACGCGAATTTATTGCAAGGCAACATCGAGCACATCGAAGATGCGCGCCATTTGCTGGTGATGCTGGACCAGTGCGACGCCGTCATCGCCAAGATCCGCAAGAAGGCGCTGTACCAGGGCACCAGCATTCCCCTCACGTATTTATTGGTGGCGCTGGCGCAAAGCATCGACCGCCTGCGCAAGCTGCTGTTCCTGGTCGACACGAGCGGTGAGCTGCCCAGCTCCGCCAACGTGGATATCGCCGCCATCACGGTGGACGCCACGCAAGACTTGCTGCACCCGCAGCCCGTCAGCCGCCGCCGCGCTGGCGCCGTCGCGCTGGCGCTGGAACTGATACGCGCGCACAACCACAAGTACAAGGTCAGCGACCTGTTTTCCGACAATATCAACTTGCTGGCGCGCAATGTGACGGAAAACGCCAGCCGCACGGGCGAGCATTACATCGCGGAAAACCGCCGCGAAATGGGCGCCATGTTCCTCTCGTCCGCCGGTGCGGGCGTGATCATCGGCTTCATGGGCCTGTTCAAGATACTGATGTCGTACCTGCGCTCGGCGCCGCTGGTCGAAGCCTTCATGTTCAGCATGAATTACTCGATCGGCTTCATGTTCATCCACTTGCTGCACTTCACAGTCGCCACCAAGCAGCCGGCCATGACGGCCTCGCGCATCGCGGCCGGCCTGCACAGCAAGGATGGCCGGAATATCGACCTCGACAGCATGGCGGAACTGATCAACAAGGTCTTCCGCACGCAAAACATGGCCGTGCTGGGCAACCTGGCGACGGCCATCCCCACAGCCTGGCTGATCGCCCTGGGCTACAAGGCGATTACCGGGCACAACCTGGTGACGCCCGAAAAGGCCATGCATTTGCTGCACGATATCGACCCCATCGGCAGCCCCGCCATCTTCTACGCCATGATCGCCGGCGTGTGCCTGTTCGTCGCCGGCCTGATTTCCGGCTACTATGACAACCAGGCCCTGTACACGCGCTGGGCGCAGCGCATCGCGCAACTGCGCAGCCTGGGCCGCATCATCGGCCAGGAACGCTTGCAACGGCTGGGCATGTACCTGGAAAACAACCTCGGTGGTCTGATGGGTAACTTCTATTTCGGTATCCTGCTGGGCTCCATCGGCACCCTTGGGTTCCTGATCGGCCTGCCTATCGATATCCGCCACATCACCTTCTCGGCGGCCAACTTCGCCACCGCCCTGGTGGGCCTCGACCACAACATGAGCTGGCAACTGGCCGTCAAGTCGCTGTCGGGCATCTTCGCCATCGGCACGGCCAACCTGCTGGTCAGCTTCGGCCTGGCCCTGTGGGTAGCCCTGCGTTCGCGCCAGGTCCACTTCAAGCACGGCATGCAATTGTTGAAGATTCTGGGCAAGCGTTTCCTGCGCTCGCCCATCGTCTTCTTCTTCGGCTCGAAAAACCCGCCGCCACTGGCACTGGCCGATGACTCGGCAAACCTGTCACCCACGACCAAGGCTCAAAAATGACCACCAGGCGCATGCAATCCTGCCTCACCGCCCTCTTGCTGTGCTGGACCCTGGCTGCATGCGCCTCGCTGCCCGATGTCAAGAACCTCAACACCACCCTCGAACCGGTGGCCAAGCCAAATGTGATCACGGGCAAGGGAGCCTTGCTGAACGTCAACAGCCGCGCCGCCTTGCTCAACAAGCGCTGGGCCAAGTCCGGCATGGACTTGCATACCCAGGCGGCGCTGGAAGAGGCGGCGACGGGCGTGCCTTTGATCAAGGGCAACAAGGTGACCCTGCTGTTTGACGGCCCGCAAACCATGGCCGCCATGTTCCGGGCCATCAGCGAAGCGAAGAACAGCATCAACCTGGAAACGTATATCTTCGACCAGGATCCGCTGGGCCTGAAATTTGCCGACATGCTCATCGAAAAACAGCAAGCGGGCGTGACGGTCAACGTCATCTACGACAGCGTGGGCACCTTGGGCGTGCCACAGGCATTCTTTGAGCGCATGCGCGCGGCCGGCGTGCACCTGGTGGCCTTCAACCCCGTCAATCCGGCCAAGCTCAAGGGCGACGACTGGAAGATCAACAACCGCGACCACCGCAAGGTGCTGATCGTCGACGGAAAAATGGCGTTTACGGGCGGCATCAATATCAGCGATACCTATGCAAAAAGCTCGCTGTTCCGCTCGAAATCGAAATCCACCGACAAGAAGGACGTGGGCTGGCGCGATACCCACGTGAAAGTGGAAGGCCCGGCCGTGGCCGCCTTCCAGTGGCTGTTCATCCGCACCTGGGCCCAGCAAGACCAGGCCGACTTGCCGGACGCGAATTATTTCCCGCCCCTGTCGGAAGTAGGCGACAAGCTGGTGCGCGTGGTGGCCAGCGAGCCGGACGGCGGCTTCGAGATCTACAAGGCGTACATCCTGGCCATCCAGGAAGCAAAAAAAACCATCCACATCACGTCCGCCTATTTCGTGCCCGACCAGCAGACGGTCAACGCCCTGATCGCGGCCGCGAAGCGGGGCGTGGATGTGACCGTGGTGCTGCCCGGCGTGTCCGACAGCGGCCTCGTGTTCCATGCGGGACACGCGCTGTACGACCAGCTGCTGGCCGGCGGCATCCGCACTTTTCACTTGAAACTGGCCGTGCTGCACGCCAAGACAGCCGTCATCGACGGCGCCTGGTCGACCGTGGGCTCGACCAACATCGACATGCGCAGCTTCCTGCACAACAGCGAACTGAACGTGATCGTGCTGGGCGACAGCTTCGGCCGGGAGATGGAAAACGCCTTCCAGGAAGACTTGCGCGACTCGGAAGAAATCACCAAAGCAAAATGGGAAACGCGGCCCATCTCCGACCGCATGAAGGAATGGGCGGCGCGCTTCATGAATTACTGGCTATAAGGCACAGCAGTGTGCCCCGGCAGGTCGGCGTCGGATTAGCGGAGCGTAATCCGACATCACCACAGCTATTGCCAAAGCCAACAATAGCGTCGGATTACGCGCGGCTTCACCGCACTAATCCGACCTTGTATTATTCCTCTCATGCGGTTGGTGGTGTTGCGAACAACAT
>NZ_JCAQAV010000011.1:0-123943 GCF_059617925.1 Janthinobacterium sp. JF4
GGTCGCGGGTTCGAGTCCCGTCCGCTCCGCCAATAAAAGAAAAGCCCTTTGGTTCTCTGAACCGAAGGGCTTTTCCCATTCTGGGGTCCGACACTCAACACCGCCAACGTCAAGCTCAAAGCTAACTTATCCGGGGGTCTGACCCCTGCTGTTAGAATCAGCGCTACCCTGACTCCGCCCCTGCCCTGATGCGCTTGCCCCGTAGCACGCCTCCCTACCTCGCCCTGCGCTTGCGTCTGGCCCATCATGCGTTGCTGCAATTTGCCGCCAGCCTGGCCAGTTCCATGGAAATTCTTGTGTTCCTGGCCGGTCCCGTCGTGCTGGGCCTGCTCAGCGTCATCGCCCTGCCCGGCTTTCTCGCCATGAGCCTGCCCTGGCCTGCCGCGCTGGGCCTGCTGGGCGCGCAAGCCTTGCTCACTTGCCTGCCGGCCTGGTTGCTGCGTAAGCGGCTGCTGCCGGCCCCCATCGCCGCCTGGCTGCGCCAGCTGCCCTTGCCGCCGCGCCTGCGCTGGCAAGCGGACGTGGCCGTGGCCGGCCTGCTGATGCTGCCGCTGGGCCTCGCCTATGCCGTCTCGGCCACCATCTGGCTGGTGCAGTCGCCGCCCTGGCTACGCCCGATTGCCGCGCCCGGCATCGCCGCCACCATCGCCGTCTGGCTGCTGGCCTGGCTGCTGACGACGCGCATCGTGGCGCAGCGCCTGCGCGCGCCGCGGCCCGCACACAGGGCACGCCCGCCCACGATGACAACGTATATGCCGCAACGGCCCCGCTGGCGCAGCGTGTTTCTGTGGCGCCAGCTATTCTGGCTGCCGTTCTGGCGCAACGAGAATGTGATCGGCCTGCAGCAAAGCATGCTGCTGGCCACGGCTGGCGCCAGCATGCTGGCCTGGCTGCTGCGCGCGCCCCTGGTGCCCGCGCCGCTGCTCGGTTTGCTGGCCAGCGCCAGCCTGGTCATTGTGACGGACCGGGGCGACAAGGCCGTGCGCGAGCAGATCGCCGTACTGCGCCCCACGCTGGACGCCTGGCCCCTGGCCAGCACGGCCTTGACGCGCCTGGCCTGCGCCGCCAGCCTGCTGCCTCCATTTGCCGTGCTGCTGGCAGGCGCTGCCTTACTGTATTGCATCGATCCCGCCGCCTTGCAGCAGCGCGTGACCAGGGTCTACGCCGTCACCGCCAGCGCGGCCCTGCTGGCCATCGTCGGCCTGCCCCGCCTCACGGCCCGGGGCAGAGTAGTCCTCGTCGTCCTGTCCATCCTTGCCTTGAGCGCCATCGGAAGCGAATTATGGAATTGAACCTGTCTTCTCCCACCCTGCACATCGAGCACCTCGATTTTCACTTCTCCACGCACAGCGTCTTCCAGGGCTGCAATCTGCAATTCGGCCCCGGCGTCACCTGGCTGCGCGGCGCGAACGGGGCCGGCAAGACGACCCTGCTGAAGCTGGCGGGCGGCGCCCTGCTGCCCGCGCGCGGCGCCATCCGCCTCGATGACGTCGACAGCGGCGCCATGCCGCTGGCCTACCGCGCGCTCGCCTTCTATTGCGGCGGCGACCTACCCGCCCTGGCCTGGCTGCAAGTGCACGAGTTTCTCGACCTGCACCTGGCCCTGTACCCGGGCAGCGACCAGTCCCTGCTGAACGACGAGCTGAGCGCGTTTGCCCTGACGTCCAGCTTGCAGCAAAGCATCACCGCCCTCTCGCTGGGCCAGCACAAAAAACTGCAACTGGCGCTGGCCCTGGCCTTGCCCGTGCGCCTGCTGCTGATCGATGAACCGTTCAACGGCCTCGACTCGGCAGCCATGGCGCACCTGCGCGCGCGCCTTGCCGATCCCGTTCGCCTGGCGCGCCAGTGCATCGTGCTGACCAGCCACCTGGAACCGCAACTGCCCTTGGCCGCCACGGTAGAAATATAGACAGAAAATACAGCTTTGCAGATCGACCAAGGACAGCTTACGATGCCGTGTTGCAAAATCCGGCGATCCCGGTGCAGCCACTACCCATAAAACGGCGCGCTTATTCACCGCGCCGGGCCTATTCTTGGAGATTAATATGTTGAACACCCACCGCAGCGCCCTGGCCATCCTGTGCGCCATCCTTGCCGGCAACGTCATTGCGGCCGGCCCCACGGGCACGGCCGCCGACTATGGCAGCAGCGCCCCGCACGCCGCCGCCCAGCGCAGCATCGAGCTGCAGCCCGACACGCGCCACATCAACGTCACGCGCGGCGAAACCGTCACCATCGCGCGCGCCGGCCAGCGTTTTACGTGGCATGTGCAAACGTTCAGCAACAAGACCGTCTTCGCCCTGAGCGACATCGCGCCGAAGGACATGCCCGTCGATGGCATCGCCGTGTATGTAGCCGGCAATCCCCTGTACGCGGGCAGCTGATTTGCTCCACGCATAAAAAAACCGGAACCACCTTGCGGCGTTCCGGTTTTTTTACGGCGGGACAGCTTATGCCGTCAGCGCTTCTTTCGCTGCGGCTTCATCGACCACTTCCTCGTCATCCGAGCGGATCAGGTGGTCAAAGGCGGACAGGGCTGCCTTGGCGCCTTCGCCAGTGGCGATGATGATCTGCTTGTACGGCACCGTGGTAACGTCGCCGGCCGCAAATACGCCGGGGATCGAGGTCTGGCCGCGGGCGTCCACTTCGATTTCGCCGTGGCGCGACAGTGCCACCGTCCCCTTCAGCCACTCCGTGTTCGGCACCAGGCCGATCTGCACGAAGACGCCTTCCAGCTCGACCTTCTTCGATTCGCCGCTGTTGCGGTCCGTATAGCTCAGGCCATTGACGATCTTGCCGTCACCGTGGATCTCGGTGGTTTGCGCCGAGGTGATCACGGTCACGTTGGCAAGGCTGTGCAGCTTGCGTTGCAGCACCGCATCGGCACGCAATTCCGCGCCGAACTCGATCAGGGTCACATGTTTTACGAGGCCGGCCAGGTCGATCGCCGCTTCCACGCCCGAATTGCCGCCGCCGATCACGGCCACGCGCTTGCCCTTGAACAGCGGGCCATCGCAGTGCGGGCAGTAGGCGACACCGTGGTTGCGGTATTCCTTCTCGCCCGGCACGTTGATTTCGCGCCAGCGGGCACCGGTGGCCAGGATGACGGTCTTGGCTTTCAAGATGGCGCCATTCGCCGTTTCAATCTCGATCAGCTTGCCTGGCGTCAGCTTGCTGGCGCGCTGGGTGTTCATGATGTCGACGTCATAGGTCTTGACGTGCTGTTCCAGCGCCATGGCAAACTTCGGACCATCCGTTTCTTTGACGGAAATAAAATTCTCGATGGCCATGGTGTCGAGGGTCTGGCCGCCGAAACGCTCGGCCAGCACGCCCGTCTTGATGCCTTTGCGGGCCGCGTAGATGGCCGCTGCCGCGCCGGCAGGACCGCCGCCGACGATCAGGACATCAAAGACGTCTTTCTTGCTCAACGCTGCCGCCTGGCGTGCGCCGGCGTTGGTGTCGAGCTTGGCGAGGATTTCCTCGACATTCGTGCGTCCCTGGCCAAAATGCTGGCCATTCAGGAACATCATCGGCACGGCCATGATCTGGCGTGCTTCCACTTCTTGCGGGAATACGCCGCCATCGATGGTGGTGACCTTGATGCGCGGATTGATCACGGCCATGGCATTCAATGCCTGCACCACTTCCGGGCAGTTATGGCAGGAGAGCGAAATAAACGTTTCAAACTCGTAATCGCCGTCGAGATTGCGGATCTGCTCGATCACGGCCTCGTCGAACTTGATGGTGTGGCCGCCCACTTGCAGCAGCGCCAGCACCAGCGAGGTAAATTC
Source organism: Janthinobacterium sp. JF4 (assembly GCF_059617925.1). Classification (NCBI taxonomy): domain Bacteria; kingdom Pseudomonadati; phylum Pseudomonadota; class Betaproteobacteria; order Burkholderiales; family Oxalobacteraceae; genus Janthinobacterium; species Janthinobacterium sp. JF4. The sequence goes on from NZ_JCAQAV010000011.1 coordinate 3,792, forward strand.
GTGGCCCAGCGGCACGCCGGCGAAACGCACGCCGATATCGGAGCCGGTACGGTTGATGCTGAACGACGGGACCCGTACGCCAGCGTCCATGCGCTCGACCAGCGTGATCTTGTCGCTCAACAGGACTATCTCCTGGAGCAATTCCTTCATCTCGCGGGCTTTTGCGCTGTCATCGAGAGAAGCGACCAGCTCAAGCGGATACACCACTTTTTCCAGGTAGGATTTCAGTTGGGTTTTGAGGGTTGCATCTAACATGATTTTTTCTTCCTTTACAAATATTTAGGCGAATGCCGGGCCGGACGCCCGGTCCGGCATCGCGGTAACTACTTGTTTGCTACGTGCTGCATCGAGACTTAGATCTTGCCAACCAGGTCCAGCGATGGGGTCAGGGTTGCTGCGCCTTCCGTCCATTTGGCTGGGCAAACTTCGCCTGGGTGAGCGGCAACGTATTGGGCTGCCTTAACTTTGCGCAACAGTTCCGATGCGTCACGGCCGATGCCGTTGTCATGCACTTCCAGCACTTTGATGAAGCCATCTGGATTGATGACGAAGGTACCGCGCAGTGCCATGCCTTCTTCTTCGATCATGACTTCGAAATTGCGCGACAGGGTACCGGTTGGGTCGCCGATCAGTGCGTATTGCACTTTCTTGATCGCGTCCGAGGTGTCGTGCCAGGCTTTATGCGCGAAGTGCGAATCGGTCGAGATGCCATAGACATCGACGCCCAGCTTCTGGAATTCAGCGTGGTGATCGGCCAGATCTTCCAGTTCGGTTGGGCAAACGAAGGTGAAGTCGGCTGGGTAGAACACGAATACCGACCACTTGCCTTTCAGCGACGCTTCCGTCAGGTCGACGAATTTGCCATTGTGGAATGCGGTTGCCTTGAATGGTTTAACTTGGGTATTGATGAGCGACATAGTCATTTCCTCTCGTGTGGTGAATCAGTAAGACTCTAGTGTAAGGGGTTTTAACCCATAAGCAAAATTGATTATCGCAATAGTTTCAATTTATTTTAGCTATCGCGACACTATGGGAACTCCATGATAGGCAGTTCCCATAGGATTGGATAGCGGCAGCAGTGGATACCCCTGCCGCCGCCAGGTGTTTAATTCTTGAGTTCTTCAGGGACCTTGCCGCCGTTTTCCGCCAGCTTGATCATCACCTGGCGGTGCAGCCAGATATTCATGCTGGCCGAATCATTGGTGTCGCCCGTGAAGTGCAGCTCTTGCGCCAGTTCCTTGCGCGAAGCCAGGCTGCTGTCGAGTTGAAGCAGTTTCATCAGGTCGACGATGGACGTGCGCCAATTGAGTTTTTCCGCGTTCTTGCTGGCCAGATCGACCAGCACCACTTCCACGTCCACCACCGGCACGGCAGCCGCTGGTGCAGCTGCAGGTGCGGCTGCCGGTGCTGCGGCAGGTGCGGTCGTGGCGGCGGCCGGCGTGGCAGCCGGTGCGGCGTCGGACGAATGGTGGAAGATCTTGTTGTAGATATTGCTGAAAATGCCCATGAGGTCACCTCGCGTTGAGTGAATGGAAGAAGAATTGCCTGCGCACCCGGTGTAAGTACCGGTGACAGCAAAGCCGGGCGCAGGCGCCAGCCTGTCGAGTATAAGCCCGTTCAAGCCGCAAGCCCTGTCCCGCAGGCTTGCGTCAGATCTGGTGGCAGGCGACGCCTGTTTCAAGGATGCAAGGGCCGCTGGGCGTGCAGCAGCGCATCGAACGCTTCGATGGCCAGCGGCGGCGCAAACAGCTCGCCTTGCGCAAAATCGCAGCCGATCTCCAGCAGCCGCGCGCGCTGCTCTTCGGTCTCCACGCCTTCGGCGATAACCTGCAAACCCAGCTTGTGGGCCATGGTGACGATGGCTTCGCACAGCACCAGTTCGCTGGCACCCTCCGCCAGCTTGCGCACCAGCACGCCGTCGAGCTTCAGGTAATCGATGCCACATTGCTGCAATTGCGTCAGCGAGGCCTGGCCGCTGCCGAAATCGTCGAGGGCGATCTGCAAGCCCGCTTCGCGCAAGTGCTGCAGGCGCGGCGCCATGCTGGTACCGCCTGGTAAAAGTACATCTTCGCGCAGGTCGAGCACGATGGCCGAGGCCGGCACACCGAGCGCCATCAGCTGGCGCAGCCAGGTGCCGGGCGCCTCCACTTCGCGCTGCAGCTCCAGCGGCGACTGGTTCAGGCATAGCTGCAGCCCCGGCAAGCCGATGGCCTGGCCCTGCGCGCGCCAGCGCAGCAGTTGCGCGGCCGCCGTGCGCAGCACCCAGTCGCCGATCTCCACGATCAGGCCGCTGCTTTCGGCCAGCGCCAGGAAATCCGGCGGGCATACCACACCCCGTTGCGGATGGTGCCAGCGCAGCAAGGCTTCCGCCTTGGCAAGTTTTCCACTATGCAGCTCGACGATGGGCTGGAAATACAGCTGCATCTGCTGTTCGCGCAGGGCCGTGCGCAAGTCCGCCCCCATGCGCATGCGGTTGACGGCCGCCACCTGCATCGCGGGCGTGAAATAACTGTAGCGGTTGCGCCCCGCGCCTTTCGAGACATACATGGCCTGGTCCGCATGCTTGAGCAAGTCCTCGATATTGCCCGCGTCGTCCGGATACAGGGTGATGCCGATCGAGGCCGAGACGAAGGCCTGTTCCTGACCCAGCAAGAACGGCGCCAGCAAGCCGTCGAGTATCTGCCGCGCGATGCGGTCGACTTGCTGCAGATCGTCGAGGTCGGACAGGATCACCGTGAATTCATCGCCACCCAGGCGCGCCACCGTGTCCGTCTCGCGCACGCCCACGCGGATGCGCCGCGCCGCTTCGATCAGCAAAATATCGCCCTGGTGGTGGCCCAGGGTGTCGTTGACTTCCTTGAAATGGTCGAGGTCGATGAACAGGATGGCCACGCGGCTCGTATCACGCCGGCCCTGGGCCAGCGCCTGGCGCAAGCGTTCGTGGAACATGCGCCGGTTCGGCAATTGCGTCAGCGTATCGAAATTGGCTTGCTGCCAGATCAGCGCTTCCGTTTGACGCTTGTCCGTCACGTCTTCCAGCATGCACAGGTGATGCGGGCCGCCATGGCGCGCCGTGGCGATGGCTGTCACCGAGGCATCGACCCACACCACGCCGCCATCGGGACGCACGATGCGCTTGGCGTGGCGAAAGCCCGGCATGCGCCGCGCCAGCAGCTGCGCCACCTGCTCCTGCTCACCGGCCACATCGTCGGGATGGCTGATCTCCATCCAGCTCGTTTGCTTCATGTGTTCCAGGCTGCGCCCGCTGATGGCCAGGTAGCGCGGATTGATGTCGAGAAATTTCCCGCTCACGGTATCGATCAGGGCAATACCCATGGGCGCTTCCTCGAACATGGTGCGAAAGCGCAATTCCCCCTGGCGGATGGTTTCCTCCGTGCGGCGGCGCTCGCGTGCCAGGTTGTTGAAGTGAAAGGCGGCCGACACGGCCAGCAAGCTGCCCGCCACGCCCAGCGACAGGTACAGCCAGCCCAGGTCGGCGCCCGGCACGGGGCGGTACAGGAAACCCTGGTAGGCGCGGCTGTCCGTGGCATTGCGCGGCAGCACGCCCATCGCCACATACGTGTCGGCGATATGCTGCCAGCGCTGGGGATTCATGTAGCCGAGCTCCACCAGCACGGGCTGCAGCAGCAATTCCATCTGCTGCGCCTCGTACAGCAGATGCGCGTGGTCATGGCGCTGGCTGTATTTGGCATGGATCAGACGCGCCATTTCCTCGCGGTGCGCCATCGCGTATTGCCAGCCGCGCAGGCTGGCCGCGCGGAACGCCTTCACGCGCTCGGGATGGCGACGCAGCTCATACTCGCTGGTAAACAGGTTGTCGCCATAGAAATCGATGCCAGCCGTGCGCGGCGTAAACTGGTAATAGGAAAAGCCCGCCCGGTCCAGATAGTCCGGTTCGTTGGTGGAATACGCGGCAATCGCATCGACCTTGCCATCGATCAAATCCTCGATCCGGTAGCTGGGCGGCAAGTGGCGCATCTGCTGCGGCGCGACGCCCATCTTTCGCAAGAACAGCGATACTTCATCGGAGGCAAGGGCCACATCGTCGGCCGCGCCTATCATCACGGGCGCCCCCACCAGCTTGCGCACGTCCGGCGCGCCGCCATGCTGGCGCATCAGCAGCACGCTGGGCGAATGCTGGAACACCACGGCCAGCACCACCAGGGGCTTGCCCGCCAGGCGGCTGAGCAACAAGGTGCTGTTGCCCACGCCATATTCGGCCTGGCCCGTCAGCACCGCCTCCTCGGCACGCGGCACGCCGCTTCCTTCGACCAGCTGGACCTCCAGTCCCGCCTCGCGGTAATAGCCTTGCTCGATGGCCGCGTAATAGCCGGCAAACTGGAACTGATGCGTGAAATTGAGGTGCAGGGAGACGGTTTCCAGCGCCCGGGCAGGCGTGGCCAGGCACAGCAGCAGGAAGAAAAAGCAGCACCAGCCATGCGCCAGCCTGCCGGCGAGCGGCGAGGCAAAGCGGAAAGCGTCGGGGGCTTTCATCGGCATGGCGGAATACCACAGGAAGCTGCCGAGCTGGCAGGGTACGGCTATTGTAGCCGCCCCTTTTGCCGATGGATAATTATTTCAGTGAGGGCAATAGCGTTGATGTTTTTGGCAAACAATTTCGCGTTTGTTTGCGCTAGAACACGACGCCAGCCACCAAAATGACGTTGGCGTACGGACTGCACTCGCCCGTACGCACGATGGCGCGCGCGCCCTTGCTCAATTGCTTGAACTCGTCGTGCGTCACCTGGCGCGCATCGGGCAAGGCCAGGGCCGCCACCTGCGCCGCCATGGCCGGGTTGTGCTGCGGCAACTCGCTGGCGAGCAAATGGTATTCCACTTGCATTTCGCTCAATACCGTGTTGACGGTATCGATGAAGCCAGGGATGCCGCGCGTCAGGGCCAGGTCGATCAGGGGCACGCCCGGCTGCGACGGCAGGCCCGCGTCGCCGATGACGAGCATGTCGCCATGGCCGAGCGAAGCGATCATTTGCGACAGGGCAATATTGAGCAGCGGATTCTTTTTCATGGTCTCAGAACAGCTCGTGCAAATGGGGGATCGAGGTTTGCGCGCCAGGCTTGGTGACGCTCCAGGCGGCCGCGCGCTGGCCTTGCTGGATCGCTTCGGCCTCGTCCATCCCGGACGCCAGGCCCGCCACAAAACCGCCGATGAAGGTATCGCCGGCGGCCGTCGTGTCGACGGCTTGCACCACTTCGGCAGGGAAGTCGTAATCGCCGCCGTACAGGGCCGCGTGCACGCCCTTGGAACCCAAGGTGATGATGACGTTGTCGCTGCCCAGCTTTTGCAGCGCGGCGGCCAGCGCCTTGGCATCCGCGCCATCCTGGCTGACGCCGGCCAGCATGGCCGCTTCGATTTCATTCGGGATCAGGTAGTCGACCAGTTCCAGCACGCCGTCCGGCAAGCTGGCGGCCGGCGCCGGGTTCAGCACCACGGTCTTGCCCAGGGAGCGGGCCAGCTTGATCGCGTGCACGACGGTGGCCATCGGCGTTTCCAGCTGCAGCACGACAATATCGGCCTGTTCGATCAGCTCTTTTGCCGCGTCGATATGCGCGGGGCTGAGTAAATCGTTGGCGCCGCCGGCAATCACGATGCTGTTCTGGCCATGGTCGTCCACCAGGATGGAGGCGATGCCGGACGCGACACCGGGCAAGGTGGTGATGTGGCTGTCGATGATGCCGTCGCCCACCAGCGCGGAGCGCAACGTCGCGCCGAACGCGTCGTCGCCCACGCAGCCGACCATGGCCACTTGCTGGGCTCCCGCCACTTTGCCGCTCAGGCGCGCGCAGGCCACGGCCTGGTTGGCGCCCTTGCCGCCAGGAATCGTACGGAAAGCGCCTCCCGTCAGGGTTTCGCCGGGGAGGGGCATGCGCGGCACGCGCAAGACCAGGTCCATATTGATGCTGCCGATAACCACGATCATGATGTCATTCCCATCGGTTCAGTTGCAGGTAAAGAAAAAGGGGCTGGCGCGGCGGCCACGCTGGAGCCGCGCACGTGCAGCTCTGGTGCGATGCTGCGCTGCTGGCGCGGCAAGGCGGGGTCGGCGATGCGCGCCAGCAGGCAGGCGGCCGTGATGTGCCCCAGCTCGCGCGTATTTTGCGCCACACTGGTCAAGGCCGGATGCACGAAGCTGGCCAGGTCGATATCGTCAAAGCCGACGACAGCCAGCTCGCCCGGCACGGCAATCCCGCGCTCGGCGGCGGCGCGCAGGGCGCCAAAGGCCATCAAGTCATTGCAGCAGAACAGGGCGTTGGGGCGCTGGCCTGGCGGCAGCGCCAGCAAGTCCAGCGCGGCCGCATAGCCGCCCGCACTCGTGAAATCGCTATGGCGGCACAGGCCATCGGCCAGGGTCACGCCCGCGTCCGCCATGGCGCCGCGCGCGCCATCGATGCGCTCGTTGGAAATGCTCACTTCGCGCGGACCGGCGATGCAGGCGAGGCGCCGGCGTCCCAGGCCCAGCAGGTGGCGCGCGGCCAGCACGCCGCCGGCGCGGTTGTCGACGGCCACGGCGTCGATGGACAGGTCGCTGGGCGCGCGGTCGAGCAGCACGGCCGGCACCTTCATCTTGCGCAGCAATTCGCCGTCGCTGTCGGCCAGCGCGGACAAAATCAGGCCGTCGCAGCGCTTGGTCAGCAGCACGTTCAGGTAGTCGCGCTGCTTGACGGGGTCGTCATCGGAATTGCACAAAATGACGCTGTAGCCGGCCGCGTAGCAGCTGTCCTCGATGCCGCGCGCCACTTCCGAAAAATACGGGTTCGTATTGTTGGGAATGATCAGGCCGATGGTACCCGTGCTGCGGCTGCGCAGGGAACGCGCCAGCGCGCTGGGCACGTAATGCAATTGCTCCGCCGCCGCCAGCACGGCGCGGCGCGCCTCGTCGCTGACGGGGCGGGTATTGTTGAGGACGTGCGAGACGGTGGTAAACGACACCCCCGCCGCCTGCGCCACTTGCTTGATGGTTGCCATGGGCGGTGCCTTCTGTTGCGATTAGGCGCGCTCGCCGCGGCGGCGGTAGGTGTCGAGCACGACGGCGGCAACGATCACCAGGCCCGTGACGATGCGTTTCACGGGTTCGGACACGCCCACCTGCGCCAGGCCCGCTTCCAGCACGGAAATGATCAACACGCCAATGAAGGTGCTGATGACGGAACCGCGTCCACCCATCAGGCTCGTGCCGCCGATCACCACGGCGGCGATCACTTGCAGCTCCATGCCCACGCCGCCGTTCGGGTCGGCCGCTTCCAGGCGCGAGACCTGGAACAGCGCGCCCACGCCGGCGAGGAAACCCATCAAGGCAAACACCAGCACTTTCGACGGCTTCGTGTCAATACCGGACAGCCGCACGGCTTCTTCATTCGTGCCGATGCCGATCCAGTGGCGGCCCAGCACCGTGCGCGTGAGCACCAGGTGGCCGATGACGACGATGGCGATCGAGGCGATGAAGGCGGGCGACAGGCCGAACGCGATCGGCGAGCTGATGCCATCGACGGCGCTGCCGATGTATTCCGTGCGCGAATTGGTTACCTGATACGCCATGCCGCGCGCCATTTCCAGCACGCCCAGCGAGACGATGAACGAGGGTATGCGCCAGCCGACTGAAATCAAGCCCGTGGTGGCGCCGCACAGGGCGGCGACGAACATGCCCAGCAGGGCCGCGCTCCACACGGGCCAGCCCCAGTGCACGACGGCCAAGGACAGCACGGAAGCGGCCAGGGCCATCACGGAGCCGACGGACAGGTCAATGCCGCCGATGATCAGGACAAACGTCATGCCGACGGCCATCACGACCAGGGTCGGGATGTTGTTCGACAGGGTACTCAAGGTCGCCAGGGTAAAGAAGTTTTCGCTGGCAAACGAGAACAGCACGCACATGGCGACCAGGGCGCCGATCAGGCCCGCATAGTTTTTCAGGTCGGCCAGGCTGCGCTGCAGATACGAGGGAGAGGAATGGGTGGTCATGGGAATCTTTCGGCGGATCAGGCCGCAGCTGGGGTGGAAGTGGGGGTCAAATAGCCGGAGAAGGCGGCCGACAGCAGCGCGTCCTGGCTCCAGGCGCCGCGCTCGAAGGTGTCGACGATGCTGCCGGCGCTCATGACGGCGATGCGGTCGCAGATCAGCATCAGTTCGCGCAAGTCGCTGGACACAATCACGAGGCCCTTGCCCTGGCGCGCCTGTTCGGCCAGCACCTGATAAATATCAAACTTGGCGCCGATATCGATGCCGCGCGTGGGCTCGTCGAACAGCATCACGGGGCAGTCGCGGTACAGCCAGCGGGCGATCACCACCTTTTGCTGGTTGCCGCCGGACAGCTCGGCCACCGTTTGCGCGCTGTTGCGCGAGCGGATGCCCAGGCGCTCGATGTAATCGTCGGCCACCGACGCTTCGGCCGCATCGTTGAGCCAACCGGCGCCACTGACGGTGTCGAGCGAGGCCAGGGTCGTGTTGACGGCGATGGACTGGCGCAGCAACAAGCCCTGTCCCTTGCGGTCTTCCGTGATCATGGCGATGCCGGCTTTCACGGCTGCCTGCGGCGAGTGCAAGGCGGCGGGTACCTCGCTGTCGCCGAGGAACACGTCACCGGCGTCGGCGCGGTCGGCGCCGAAGATCAGGCGCAGCAATTCCGTGCGGCCCGAGCCGATCAGGCCGGCGATGCCGAGGATTTCGCCGGCGCGCAAGTCGAACGAGGTCGGGTTGACCACCTTGCCGCGCGCCAGGCCACGCACGCGCAGCAACGGCGCGCCGATGGTGCGCCCGCTCAGGTCGACGGCATCGTCTGCCGAACGGCCCACCATCAGGCTGACCAGGTCGGCGGCGGAGTGGCCCGCGATGTCGTCGTCGCACACGAGCTGGCCGTCGCGCAGCACGGCGATGCGGTCGGCCACGCGCTTGAGTTCTTCCAGGCGGTGCGAAATATAGATGATGCACACGCCTTCCGCTTTCAGGCGTTCGATCTGCAGGAACAGCAATTCCACTTCGCGGTGCGTCAGCATGGCTGTCGGCTCATCTAGCACCAGCAAACGGCAGGCGCCGATCAGGTTGCGCGCGATCTCGATCATTTGCTGGTGGCCGATGCCGAGTTCGCCCACGAGTGTCCACGGGTCGAGGCCGCCCAAGCCCACTTTCTCCATCTGTACACGCGCGTCGCGCTCGAGACGGCTACGGTCGATGAAGCCGAAGCGCTGCGGCAAATTCTTCAGGTACAGGTTTTCCGCGATCGACAGGGTGGGAATCAGATTGAGTTCCTGCATCACCATGCGGATGCCCAGCGCCTCGGCGGCGCCACGCGACGCGGGCTGGTAGGGCTTGCCGTCGAGCAGCATCGTGCCCGTGGTGGCTTGCTCCAGGCCGCAGATGATCTTCGACAGGGTACTCTTGCCCGCGCCGTTCTCTCCCGTCAGCGCCAGCACCTGGCCAGGGGCAAAGCGCAGGCCCACGCCACCGAGGACGGGGCCGACATAGGACTTGCCGATGTTGTCGAGCGTTAACAAAGGGATGGCGGCTGGCGCCGGTGGAATGTCGGTGGGCATGATAAAACTCCGCGGTAGTGGCGGCGGGGCCGGCACCGCCTGCTCGGTGAGCAAGCAGGCGCCGGCCCCGGCGGGATCAAACGATCAGGACTTGGCGCCCTTGGCGACCAGTTCGACCTTGGTTTCGATGACGCCACCAAGCTCGGCCTGTTTCTTCTTCTGCGCCAGGGCTTTCAGCACGGTCTCGATGCCGAACACGGCTTGCTGCGAACCGAACTGGTCGGCGGTGGCCAGTACGCGGCCATCGGCCAGCATCGGCTTGATGGCGTTGATGTTGTCGTAGCCAACGACGACGACTTTACCCGTCTTGCCGGCCGCCTTGATGGCGGAAATGGCGCCGATGGCCATGTTGTCGTTACCACACAGCAAAGCCTTGATATTCGGATTGGCGTTCAGCATGGCGGCCGCCACCGTGTTGGCAGGGGCGATTTCCCACTGGCCCGACTGCACGCTGACGACCTTGGCGCCGGCCGCGTTCATGGCGTCCTGGAAGCCCAGAGTGCGCTGCTGCGCATTGTAGGTGGTGGAGACGCCTTCGATGATGCCGACGGGGTCGCCCTTCTTGATCTGCTTGGCCAGGAAGTCACCGACCACCTTGGCGCCCTTGCGGTTGTCCGGACCGACGAACGGTACAGTAATGCCCTTCTCTTTCAGGGCGCCTTCATCGAGCTTGTTGTCGATATTGACGACGATGATGCCCGCGTCGATGGCTTTTTTCAGCACCGGCACCAGCGCTTTCGAATCGGCCGGCGCGATCACCAGCGCGTTGACGCGCGAGACGATCATTTGCTCGACCAGCTTGATCTGGCTCGACGTGTCCGTTTCATCCTTGATGCCGTTCGACAGCAGGTCGTACTTGGCAGCATTCGCCTTCTGATGCGCCTTGGCGCCATTTTCCATGGTCAGGAAGAATTCATTGGCGAGCGACTTCATCACCAGTGCCACCTTTGGTTTGGCTGGCGTCTGCGCCATCGCCGGCACGGCGGGCAAGGCACACACGAGGACAGCGGCGGCAATCATTTTCAGGCGAATACGGGATGTCATGGGCGTCTCCAGAGTTGTTGGTCAAGCACGTGTACTGCATGCTTTTTAGGAAATTCGTTGCGCGCAAACGTTTGCGCGAAGCGAATAGTGCCTCAATGCCACACATCAGTGCAAGCAAAACTGTATGTGCGGTGCAGCAAAAAGAGAACGCCCAGAGGAGAACAGGCAGGCCGATGCGATCAGCCTGCCGGGGAGAAATGCGCAAAAGTCAGGGATTTGTTGCGGGGCGGGCACTGGCCCACTGCACGGCCAGTACGCTGGCCAGCACCAGCAGCAAGCCCAGCATCGACCAGCCCGTCATGGCCTGTCCCAGCAAGGCCCAGCCCAGCACGACGGCCATCAGGGGACTGAGCAGTCCCAGCGAGGATACGGCCACGGGCGACAGCCTGGCGATGCCGCGGAACCACAGCGCATACGCCAGCAGGGCGCCGGCCAGGCACAGGTAGGCGTAGGCGAATACTTGCTGCAGCGACAAGGCCGGCAGCGGTGCGTCGGCCAGCCAGGCGACGGGCGCCAGCATCAGGCCGCCGAGCAGCAATTGCCAGCCCGTCAGCGCCAGCACGGGCAAGTCCGGCTTCCAGCGCCGCGTCAGATACGTGCCGGCCGCCATGCACGCCGTGCCGCCCAGCGCAGCGGCGATGCCGACGGGTTCCCACACCGTGCGCGGTGACAACAACAAGACGCCCATGCCGGCCACGCCCAGCACGCTGGCCAGCAGCGCCAGACGGGCCGGACGGCGCCCTTCCACGCCCCAGGCCAGGCCCATCACCAAGAGCGGCTGGATGGCGCCTACCACGGCCGCCAGGCCGCCCGGCAAGCGGTAGGCGGCCACGAACAGCAGGGCCTGGAACACGCCGATATTCAGCGCGGAGAGTATTAGCACGCGGCCCCAGTCGCGCCGCGCGGGCAGGCGCCGCATGACCAGCAGCAAGAGCAGGCCGGCCGGCAGCACGCGGATCAGCGCCGCCGTGAAAGGACGGTCGGGCGGCAGCAGTTCGGACGTGACGATATACGTGGAGCCCCAGATCAGGGGCGCCAGCGCCGTGAGCAGAATATCGCCCCAGGCGGGGCGGACGGAGGAGGAGGCGGCCATGAACTATCTCGACGTTAAGACAATCCCAGTGTGGGCACAAACTATCTTGATGTCAAGATAAATGCGGCGACACGCGGACAATAAAAAAACCCGGCGCACAGGCCGGGTTCTGGATGCAGCAGCAAGACTTAGCGGCGCCCGCTGCGGGCCGGTGTGCCGCCCTTGGCTGGCGGTTTGGCGCCACGGCCCATCGGCGCGGCGGCCGGCTTGGCCTTCGTCTTGATGGTTGACAAGATCGAGGGACGCACCTTCGACTCGGCGGCCGAGGCTTTGGGCGCGGCGGCCGTGCCGCCCAGGGCGATGCGGTTCTTGCCCGGCGTGACCTTGAACTTGTCCGGCGTGCCGGCGCCATGCGTCTGGCGGCTGCGTTCGCCTGCGGCCAAGCCGCCCGACTCCGACGATGTCCAGGCCGGTATCAAATGCTTGTCGCCATTGCCGATCAAGTCGCCACGGCCCATGTTGACCAGCGCTTCGCGCAGGATCGGCCAGTTGGCCGGGTCCTGGTAGCGCAGGAAAGCTTTATGCGTGCGGCGGATCTTGCCGCTGCGCGCCGTTTCCACCACTTCCGAATCCGCCGTGACCTTGCGCAAGGGATTCTTGCGCGTGTGGTACATGGTCGTCGCCATGGCCATCGGCGTGGGCATGAAGGTTTGCACCTGGTCCAGCTTGAAATTGTTTTTCTTCAGCCACAGGGCCAGGTTCAGCATGTCCAGGTCCGTCGTGCCCGGATGGGCGGCGATGAAGTAGGGAATCAAATACTGCTTCTTGCCCGCTTCCAGCGAGAAACGGTCGAACATTTCCTTGAACTCGTCATACGCGCCGATGCCGGGCTTCATCATCTTCGACAAGGTGCCCTCTTCCGTATGCTCGGGCGCGATTTTCAAGAGGCCGCCGACGTGGTGCGTCACCAGTTCCTTGACGTACTCGGGCGAACGCACGGCCAGGTCGTAGCGCAAGCCTGAGCTGATCAGCACTTTCTTGATGCCGGGAATGGCACGTGCCTTGCGGTACAGGGAAATGAGCTTGCTGTGATCCGTGCCCAGGTTCACGCAGATGGACGGATACACGCAGGACAGGCGGCGGCACGAGACTTCGATCTCTTTTTCCTTGCAAGCGAGGCGGTACATATTCGCCGTCGGGCCGCCCATATCGGAAATGGTACCCGTAAAGCCTTTGGTTTTATCGCGGATATGCTCGATTTCACGCAGGATAGACGGCTCCGAACGGCTCTGGATGATGCGCCCTTCGTGTTCCGTGATCGAACAGAAGGTGCAGCCGCCGAAGCAGCCGCGCATGATGTTGACGGAAAAGCGGATCATTTCCCAGGCGGGGATATGCGCCTTGCCATAGCTCGGGTGCGGCGCGCGCGCGTAATTCATGTCGTACACGCCATCCATCTCGTCCATGGCCAGCGGCAGCGGCGGCGGATTGAGCCACACGTCGCGTTCGCCGTGCGCCTGCACCATGGCGCGCGCATTGCCGGGATTCGATTCCAGGTGGAATACGCGCGACGCGTGCGCATACATGACGGGGTCATCCTTGACGACGTCATACGCAGGCAGGCGCACCACCGTCTTGTCATGCTTTTCCTTGGCCATGGCCAGGCGTTCTTCGCGGCTCATGATGCGGATCGGCTTGATGACTTCGGCCGATTTCGACGCATTTTCCGTGGCGCAGGCGGTCTTGTCTTCCTGCACCATCTCGTACGGGCTGTAGTGCGGGTCGATCTTGCCGGGCACGTCGACGCGGGTGGAATTGTGCACGCCCCAGTCGTCGCCAGGCAGCCAGCCGGCCGGCACCATGAAGGCCGTGCCGCGCAAGTCGCGGATATCCTTGATCGATTCGCCGGCCGCCAGGCGGTGCGTCAGGTCGACCAGCGCCCGTTCGGCATTGCCGAAGATCAACAAATCAGCCTTGGAATCGGGCAAGACGGAACGGCGGACCTTGTCCGACCAGTAATCGTAATGGGCGATGCGGCGCAGCGACGCCTCGATGCTGCCGATGACGATGGGCACGTCGGAATACGCTTCGCGCGCGCGCTGGGCGTACACGGTGACGGCGCGGTCCGGGCGCTTGTTTGGTTCCGCGTTGGCCGTGTAGGCGTCGTCGGAGCGGATCTTGCGGTCGGCCGTGTACTGGTTGACCATGGAATCCATGTTGCCGGCGGTAATGCCATAGTACAAACGCGGCTTGCCGAGGATGCGGAAGGCGTCGGCCGACAGCCAGTCCGGCTGGCTGATGATGCCGACGCGATAACCCTGCGCTTCGAGCAGGCGGCCCACCAGGGCCATGCCGAAACTCGGATGGTCGATGTAGGCGTCGCCCGTGACGAGGATGACGTCGCACTGGTCCCAGCCCAGCGCGTCCATCTCGGCACGCGACATCGGCAGGAAAGGCGCCACGGCAGCGCGGGCAGACCGCTTGGGAACGGTCGCAAATAAATTGGTAGGGGAGCTCATAGGGTACGGATTGTACCGGAATTGGCCATTTCCAACCTGACGGCCTGTTTTTTACTGTTGGATTTTCGTATAAAAAACGTTTATTTTTCAATTACTTGGGGTCAGACCCTTTGGGTCTGCCTCCAGAATTTAAGGTCTTGGGGGGAGACGTTGGCATTTAACCCAACACCTTGACTGCTGGGGTACGACCCGAAGGGTCGGACCCCGATCAGCGCACAGCGATCGACTCCGATCAAATCCCCATATTCGCTAAAATTTCACCCAATTCGCGTAAGGCAGGCTCCAGTTTCGGGTGCTTGACGGCAAACCTGGCCGACAATTCCTGGCTGCGCTCGGCCAGACCATAGGTCGTCGACTCTTCTTCCTGTTCCTGCGCGGCGCGCTTTTCCAGCAGCTGCTGAATATCGCCATTGAGCTTTTGCAGCAAACCATGCGTTTCTTCATCCACAGGATCGCCAGATGCGATGGTCGATTGCAGTTGTTGCAACGATTCCTTGAGTTTGCTATCCATGTTTTTTCCTGTCAGTCAGTAAATTGCGTGTCCAGGTACAGCTGTTCCACCTTGCTCCTGGCCCACGGGGTCTTGCGCAAAAACTTCAGGCTCGACTTGATGCTGGGATCGCTGATGAAGCAATTGATATCGATGTGCTTGGCCAGGCCGTCCCAGCCGTAGTGGGCGTGCAGGCGCGTCACGATACCTTCCAGGGTAATGCCATTCAAATCTTGCTGACTCATATACTCTTTCAACTGCCTTCTTGTTTACATCTTACTCAATTCTACGCCGCCAGCACGGAAAGCTTGCGTGCGCCATGTCAACGCAACGCAAGCTTCTGATGAGGACGGCTTTTACTTGGCGTTCAAGCCGCGGCGTTCCAGCAATGGTTCCACGGTGGCATCGCGACCGCGGAAGTCGCGGAACAGTTGCAGCGCATCGACGCTGCCGCCGCGCGACAGCAATTTGCTGCGGAACCAGTCGCCATTCTTGCGCGTCAGGCCGCCGTTTTCCTTGAACCAGTTGACCGATTCCGCATCCAGCTTTTCCGACCACAGGTAGGCATAGTATGCCGCCGAGTAACCGCCCGAGAAGCTGTGCGAGAAGTAGCTGGTGCGGTAGCGCGGCGGCACGGGTGCGTAGTCGACGCCCGCCTCCTTCAGCGATGCCGCTTCAAAGGCCAGCACGTCGGTCGGGATCTGGCTCGGCGCCAGCTGGTGCCAGCGCTGGTCCAGCAGGGCCGCCGACAGGTATTCGGTGGTCATGAAGCCCTGGTTGAATTTCTTCGCCGCCGTGACCTTGTCGAGCAATTCCTGCGGCATGGCCGCGCCGCTCTGGTAGTGCTTGGCGTAGTTTTGCAGCACTTCCGGCCACACGGCCCACATTTCATTGACTTGCGATGGATACTCGACGAAGTCGCTCGGCACGCTGGTGCCGGCAAAGCGCGGGTATTTCACGTTCGAAAACATGCCGTGCAGCGCATGGCCGAATTCGTGGAACATGGTCGTCACTTCATCGAACGTCAGCAAAGTCGGCTGGCCGGCCGGCGGCTTCGGAATATTCAATTGGTTGGCGACGACAGGATGCGTGCCCATCAGCATTGACTGCGACACGTATTCATTCATCCACGCGCCGCCATGCTTGTTGCCGCGCGCATAGAAGTCGGCGATGAACAGGGCCAGCGGCTTGCCGTTGGCGTCCGTCACATCGTAGACGCGCACGTCCGGGTTATACACCGGTAGGTCAGTACGCTGTTTGAAGCTGATGCCGTAGAGTTTATTGGCGGCAAAGAAGACGCCATTGTTCAGCACGCTGTTGAGTTCCAGGTACGGCTTCAGCTCGTTTTCATCAAAGTTGAAACGCTGCTTGCGCAGCTTGTCCGTGTAGATGGCCCAGTCGGCCGCTGCCACCTGGAAGCCGCCTTTTTCCCCATCGACCACTTGCTGCAGGTCGGCCGCTTCGCGGCGCGCGTTGGCGACGGCCGGCTTCGCCAGTTCCGACAGCAGGGTATTGACGGCCGTCGTGGTCTTGGCCGTCTGGTCTTCCAGCGAATACGCAGCGTAGTTGGCGTATCCGAGCAGGGTGGCCCGTTCAGCGCGCAGCTTGGCCAGCTTCAGCACGATGGCGCGGTTGTCGAACTCGCCGCCCTGGCTGCCCCGGTTCAGCGACGCATCCATCAGGCGCTGGCGTGTCTTGCGATCCGTCAATACCGCCAATGGCGGCTGGCCGCTGGTGTTGACCAGGGCGATGAGGAACTTGCCCGTCAAGCCGCGTTCCTTGGCAGCGGCGGCGGCCGTATCGATATCGCTGTCCGTCATGCCGGCCAGCTCGGCACGGTTGTCGACGACGATACTCCTGGCATTCGTTTCCTTCAGCACGTTTTGCGCGAAGGCCGTTTCCAGGCCCGCCTGCTCGGCGTTGTAGGCTTTCAATTTTTCCTTGTCCGCATCCGACAGCTTGGCGCCGGCGCGCACAAAATCCGTGTGATAGCGGGCCAAGAGGCGCAAGGATTCGGCATCGAGGCCCAGCTTGTCGCGCTTGGCGTACAGGGTGTCGATGCGGGTGAACAGCTTAGGATTCAAGGTGATCGCGTCGCCATGCGCGGCCAGTTTCGGCGACACGTCCACCTCCACCGCTTCCAGCACGGCATTCGTATTGGTCGACGTCATGTTGCTGAAGATGCTCTGCACGCGGTGCAGCAGCTGCCCCGTGCGCTCGAGGGCCACGATGGTGTTCTCGAACGTGGGCGCCTGGCGGTTATTGGCAATGGCGTTGACTTCGGCCAGCTGGCGTTTCATGCCTTCGGCAAACGCCGGCGCATAGTGCGCGTCCTTGATCAGGCCGAACTGCGGCATCTGGAATGGCAGCGGACTGGCCTTGAGCAGGGGATTCTGGGCGCTGACGGCGGCGGCAGGCGCGGATCGTGCGGTGGTGGCAGCCATGGCGGACGGAGCGGCGTGGGCCAGCATGACGCTGGCGGCGATGACGAGCAGTTGTGGACGGATCATGACATCTTTCAGGAAGCGCGGGAAGAACCGCGATCGCGTCGCGGGCCAGTGGCAGATCATAGCAGTCTGTCACACAGGCGTCATCCAACATGGGCGATCCTGTGGTGCATCACGCCAACTGCGCGGTTTACCACGGTTTACGAGCAGAATCGCCAAATAAAAATGGCCGCCCGTTGCGGGGCGGCCATTGATGTTCAGCACCGGCCAAGCCGGTGACGGGGGATTACTTGCCGTTCAAGCCACGGCGTTCCAGCAGCGGCTCGATCTTCGCATCGCGGCCGCGGAAGTTGCGGTAGATGTCGAGCGCATCGGCGCTGCCGCCGCGCGACAGCAATTTACTGCGGAACCAGTCGCCATTCTTGCGCGTCAGGCCGCCGTTTTCCTTGAACCACTCGACCGTGTCGGCGTCGAGCTTTTCCGACCACAGATACGCGTAATAGCCGGCCGAATAGCCGCCCGCGAACGCGTGCGAGAAGTAGGTGGTGCGGTAGCGTGGCGGCGCCGGGGCGAAATCGACGCCGGCTTCCGTCAAGGCAGCTTTCTCAAACGCCAGCACGTCGGTGGGGATCTGTGCCGGGGTCAGCTGGTGCCAGCGCTGGTCCAGCAGGGCCGACGCCAGATACTCCGTGGTCTTGTAGCCCTGGTTGAAATTGTCGGCCGCCGTCACTTTGGCCAGCAGCTCGGCCGGGATGGCCGCGCCCGTCTGGTAGTGCTTGGCATAGTTTTGCAGCACTTCCGGCCACAGCGCCCACATTTCATTGACTTGCGACGGGTATTCCACGAAGTCGCGCGGCACGCTGGTGCCGGCGAAACGCGGGTATTTCACGTTCGAAAACATGCCGTGCAGCGCATGGCCGAATTCGTGGAACATGGTGTTGACTTCGTCAAACGTCATCAGGGTCGGCTGGCCCGCTTCCGGCTTTGGAATATTGAGGTTATTCGCAATCACCGGCTTGCGGTTCAGCAAGGTCGACTGGCCCACGTAGGCATTTGCCCAGGCGCCGCCGCGCTTGTTGCTGCGCGCGTAAGGGTCGAGCGTAAAGATGGCCAGCTGCGTGCCGTCTTCATTGAAGACGTCGTACACCAGCATGTCGGACGTGTAGACGGGCAAGTCGGTGCGCTGCTTGAAGGTGAGGCCGTACAACTTGCCAGCGGCAAAGAACACGCCTTTGGTCAATACGCTGTGCATTTCAAAGTACGGTTTGAGTTGATTCTCGTCAAAGTTGTAGCGTTCGGCGCGTACCTTGTCGCTATAGAAAGCCCAGTCGGCGGCGCCGACCTTGAAGCCGCCTTTGCCTGCATCGATGACCTTCTGGATATCGTCCGCTTCACGCCGCGCATTGACGACGGCCGGCTTCGCCAGCTCGCCCAGCAGGGCGTTCACGGCGGTGGTGTCGTGCGCCGTCTGGTCTTCCAGCGAATATGCCGCATAGTTCGGGTAGCCCATCAGCGCGGCACGTTCGGCGCGCAGTTTTGCCAGTTCCAGCACTTCGGCTGTGTTGTCGAACTCGCCGCCACGGCTGCCGCGCGCTTGCGATGCGGCCATGATGCGTTCGCGCACGGCGCGGTTGGTCAGCAGCGACAGCGGCGCCTGGCCCGTCGTGTTGACGAGGGCGATCACGTATTTGCCATCCAGGCCGCGCTTCTTGGCCAGGCCGGCGGCCACTTCGATGGCGGCCGGCGACAGGCCGTCCAGTTCTTCGCGCGTATCGACGACGACCGCCGAAGCGTTCAACTCCTTCAGCACGTTCTGTGCGAACTTGGTCGACAGGGCCGCCAGCTGGCCGTTGTAGGCACGCAGCTTTTGTTTGTCCGCCGCCGACAGCTTGGCGCCGGCGCGCACGAAGTCCGTGTGATAGCGTTCGAGCAGGCGTTTCGATTCGGCATCGAGGCCCAGCTTGTCGCGCTTGGCGTACAGGCTGTCGATGCGCTTGAACAACTTGTCGTTGAGCATGACCGCGTCGCTGTGGGCCGCCATTTTCGGCGCCAGCTCGCGTTCCAGGCCCTGGATCGTCTCATTCGTGTTGGAGCCGGACATCACGGAAAACACGGTGCGCACGCGGCTCAGCAGCTGGCCCGAGCGTTCCATGGCGACGATGGTGTTGTCGAACGTGGCTGGCTTCTTGTTATTTGCAATCGCGTTGATTTCCGCCAGGTTGGCGGCCATGCCGGCCGTAAAGGCGGGCGCGTAGTCGGCGTCCTGCACCTTGTCGAACGGTGGATAGTGGAACGGCAGGCTGCTCGCTTGCGCGAACGGGTTCGAGGCGGGCAAGGCTGCCGCCGCGGTAGCGGCAGTGGCAGGCGCAGTGGCGGCGGTGGCAGCAAAGGCGGCGGCTGGCGCCAGCATCAGGCTGGCGGCGATGACGAGCATTGTAGGACGGGTCATGTCTTCTTTCAAGAAACGCAAGAGAGCCGCGATTGTGTCGCGGGCCAGCCTGAAATAATAACAGCCTGAAACACTTGCGTCACCAGCAACTACTGACCTTAGCAGGTCGGCGGGTAATGAATGGTTTTCATGCGTCCCGCTTCACGACGCCGATTTAGTAATGCGGCGGACGTTCGTTGACCAGCCCGCCATTTGCCTGCTGCGCCCCATCGCGCACGTGTTCGCCCAGCTTGTGCAGCATCGCTTCGAGCTGGTCGATGCGCTTGCCCTGCTGGTACACCATCTGGTTCAGCGACTCGACCAGGTCTTCCTGCTGCGCCAGCTTGATTTCGATATCGACGAAACGTGTTTCCATCTGTTCTGCATTGTCCATGGTGCTCTCGGTGACTCCTGACTGAAAGCGGCATTCTACCGCCGCAGCGGCGTGAGCCAGCACAAACCTCGTCCATTCCCCATCGGTCAGGCGGCCATTTCTGCCTATTCTTCCCTGATGGCTGGATCAAATCGCTTGACGAATGAGAACAAACGATTACAATGGACTTATCCACTTTGCCTGTTTTGATCGAGACGCGCAAGACGGCCGAACACCGCCGCTGGGAAGACGCCCTGCATGACGTGGCAGCCGCCGCCATCGATGCGCGCATCAAGCATTTGCAGCACGGTAAGAAGGGCGACTGGCGGCCAGTGGGCGAAGGCGTGTGCGAGCTGCGTTTTTTTCAGACGGGACCCGGCTGGCGCGTGTATTTTCACGAAACGAATCGGGGCACCCTGATCTTGCTGCTGCTGGGTGGCAATAAATCGAGCCAGCAACGCGACATCAAGCAGGCGCAAGCGATACTCAAGGACTTGAAAGCCTGGCAGGCGGCCCTGAAGAAAGCGGCGGCGGCATCCACAGGAGCACGAAAGAAATGAACCAAGACATCCATAGCGACACCTTCGACCTCGACGACCTGGAAGCATTAGGCCTGAGCAAATTTGACCCGACGCAACACCTGACCAGCAAGGCCGCCGTGGCCGCCTACATGAGCGAAATCGTCGCCACAGGCAACGCCGAACTGTTCCAGTCGGCCATGAACGACGTGGTGCGCGCCTACGGCATGGGCAAGGTGGCGGCCAGGGCCGACATCACGCGCGAAGGCGCGTATAAAGCCTTGCGCGAAGGCAGCAAGCCGCGCTTTGAAACCATCTTGAAGATGCTCGATGCGCTGGGCATGCAGCTGGCCATCGTGCCGAAAACCACGCCAGACGTCGCCGTGGAAGTCTGAACGCCGCTTAAGCCTTCGGCGTGGCCAGCAAGGCCTTCATGCGCGCCAGACGTTCTTTCGGCGAAATGATTTCCGCCTCCGTGGGCACGGCGTCGCCCACGTCGAGTTGCATTTCCTTGATGAAGCGCGACGGGTCGCAATGGACTTGCTCACCGGCCCGCTTGCGCTTCTTGCACCAGGTGACGTGCAAGGTGCGCTGGGCCCGCGTGATGCCTACATACATCAGCCGGCGCTCTTCCTGGATGCGCGCGGCGATGGTTTCGGCCGGCGCGTCAGGGTCGCCCTTGTGCGGCAAGATCCCCTCTTCCACGCCCACCAGGAACACGTGCGGAAACTCGAGACCTTTCGACGCGTGCAGGGTGGACATGCGCACGGCGTCCTGCTCCTCGTCCTTGCCCTCCAGCATGGTCATCAGGGCCACCATCTGCGTCAATTCCAGCACGTTCTTTTCTTCGCCGTCGCGGTCCTTGCCGCCCCGGCCCCGTTCCTTCAGCCAGTTGACGAATTCCAGCACGTTCTGCCACTTGCTTTGCGCTTGCCGTTCCTCGAAGGCATCGTACAGATACGATTCGTAGTGGATTTCCTTCATCATGTCGTCCAGCACTTCGGCCGCGTTGTCGCCGCTGCCGGCCGCGCCCGGACGGCTGGCGCGCGATTCGAGGTCGTTGATGAAGTTACAGAAGTCGCGCAGCGGCCCCAGCTGGCGGTCCGTCAGCTTGGCCTCGATACCGCCCTTGAACACGGCCTGGAACAGCGAGCACTGCCACTGCCCCGAGAATGCGCCCAGCACCTCCAGCGTCGACTGGCCCACGCCACGGCGCGGCGTCGTCACGGCGCGAATGAAGGCCGGGTCGTCGTCTTCATTGGCCAGCAGACGCAGGTAGCTGATGATGTCCTTGATCTCGGCCTTGTCGAAGAAGCTCTGGCCGCCCGAAATCGTGTACGGGATGCGTTCCTTGCGCAAGCATTGCTCGATGATCCGTGCCTGGTGGTTGCCACGGTACAAAATCGCGTAGTCGGAAAACTTGTTCTTGCGCTCGAAATGGTCGGCCGAAATCATGATGGCGACCTGCTCCGCCTCCTGCTCGTCCGTCTGCATGCCCAGCACCTTGATCGGCTCGCCCAGGCCGTGTTCCGACCACAGCGACTTTTCAAACAGTTTAGGATTGTTGCCGATGACGGCATTGGCCGCGTTGAGCACGCGCATGGTGGAGCGGTAATTCTGCTCGAGCTTGATCACGCGCAAATCGGGGAAATCCGTCTCCAGGGTCTTCAGGTTTTCCACGGTGGCGCCGCGCCACGCATAGATCGCCTGATCGTCGTCGCCCACGGCCGTAAACATCGGCTTCTTGCCGATGCCCGTCACCATCAGTTTCACCAGTTCATACTGGCAAGTATTCGTATCCTGGTATTCATCGACGAGCAGATAGCGCAGGCGGCGCTGCCACTTGTCGCGCACGGGGCCGTTGTTGCGGAACAGTTCCACGGGCAAGCGGATCAAGTCATCAAAATCGACGGCCTGGTAGGCCGACAAGGTGGCCACATAGCTGCGGTAGATGCGCGCCGCGTTCGCTTCGTCCTCGTCCTTGGCTTGCGCCAGGGCCATGTCCGGGTCGATCAAACCATTTTTCCACAGCGACATGGCGTTCTGGATGCCGCGTATCACCTGTTTATCGGTGGTAATGGCGAGGTCTTGCACAAGGGAAAAACAGTCATCGCTGTCCATGATGGAAAAGCGGTCCTTCAGCCCCACGCCATTGGCTTCCTGGCGCAGGATTTTCACGCCCAGCGAGTGGAAGGTCGACACCGTCAACTGCTTGGCCTGGCGTGGCTGTTTCAACAGTTTGGCGATGCGCTCCTGCATTTCCAGCGCCGCCTTGTTGGTGAAGGTCAGCGCGGCGATGGTGCGCGGGTCATAGCCCCGGTCTTCGATCAGGTGGGCAATCTTTTGCGTGATCACGCGCGTCTTGCCCGAGCCGGCGCCCGCCAGCACCAAGCAAGGGCCGTCGAGGTAGGTAACCGCTTCGCTTTGGGGCGCATTCAGACCGAACTGTGGTGCTTTGGACATCAGGGTATTTCCGCAGGGAACAGCAGCCC
Organism: Janthinobacterium sp. JF4; assembly: GCF_059617925.1. NCBI lineage: Bacteria > Pseudomonadati > Pseudomonadota > Betaproteobacteria > Burkholderiales > Oxalobacteraceae > Janthinobacterium > Janthinobacterium sp. JF4. Next base: position 26,703 of record NZ_JCAQAV010000011.1, read on the forward strand.
ATTGTAACAGCGTCGCGCCCGCCATTTGCATGCCAAGATCCGCGTGAAAAACAGGCAATGGCATTGATATCTCGCCAATTGCCGCCATCTCGGCCCATGCAATGCGTGCGGCGATGCCACGCCTGGAGTACCATTCCGCCTATATCGCCCGTGCGCGCCCACTTACCGAATGGCAGTCCCATGAAATTTGAACATCTGATTGAAATCAACGATCCGCTGAACCCGCTGATCGACACCTTGAGCCTGGAGCAAGTCTGGCGCGGCCTCGTCTTGCGCGCCGAGTCGCCCAAGCTGTTCGTGCCGCACCTGGACGAGTGCCAGATCAGCGAGCGCAGCGACGCCGGTTTCGCGCGCAGCCTGCGCTATGGCGAACTGGTCATCAACGACAAGGTGGTGCTGGTGCCGCAACTGCAGGTGCGCTACGAAGTGCCGGCGCAACAGGACATCAGCGCCTCTTCATTGATCATGACCATCGAGATGCCCGACGAGGCCAGCCTGTGGGTGCGCTTCCAGTACGACGACGGCCACGACGCGGCCACCGATGCGGCCAACGCCCTGTACGACGACTTCCGCCGCTCCGCCTACAAGGAGTCCGACATCGACACGGTGCGCATCATGCGCGAACTGGCGCTCGAGGGACGGCTCGATGCGGGTCTGTTGAATTAAACGCCTGCGCTAAACTCTTGCGCTGCGGCCCCATAGCTGATCAGGGCGAAACTGCAATCCCGCCTGCTCTGCGCTGAGCACTTCGCGGATGGCGTGCAAGTCCACGCGCGTATCGCGCCGCAGCGGCACGTCCAGGCGCGCGCCACGCGGGCCGATCAGCGATTGCACGTGGGGCGTGGTGGCATTCAAGCCCTTGCGCGTGACGACGCCGATTTCCCCATTGAGCAGTTTGACGAAGGTGCCGACGGGGTAGATGCCCAGCTCGCGCACCAGCAGCGATGCCAGCGGCGCATCCAGGGTGGCCTTGTCGGCCATCAGCATTTCGCGCAGGGCCACGTTCGGCAGCAAGGGCTGGCGGTAGCTGCGCTTCGACACGCGCGCGCAATAGCGGTCGGCCAGCATGATCAGGCGGGCGCCGATGCCGATCGCCTCGCCTTGCGTGCCCAGCGGATAGCCGCTGCCATCGATATTTTCATGGTGCTGCAACACGGCTTGCAGCCAGACCGCGTCCGTCACGCCCGCCGCGCGCAGCAAGTCGACACCGGCTTGCGGATGGGCGCGCAAATAGGCGCGCTCCTGCGCGTCAAGCGGCCCCGCCTTGTGCTGGAAATCCGCATGGCGTTCCAGCATGCCCACGTTCATGCTCAGCGCGGCCAGCACCACGCTGCGCACGACCTCATCATCGAGTTTCAACGCGCGCGCCAGCAAGGCCGTGATGACGGCCGTGTCGACGCTGTGGCGCACGGCGAAATCGCCCGCGCCCTGGTTGTGCAGGATGCAGGCCAGCGCCACGTCGGCGTCCAGAACAACGGCCTCTTCCACCAGCTGCGCCAGCGGCCCCAGCGTCAGGTGGCTGCCCGCCTGCCCGGCGGCAATGACCGGCAAGACGAGGGCCAGGCCAGTCGTGACGAGGTTCAGCATGCGCAGGGCCGACGGCGCTTCCGTTGCCGTGCGCGGCACGTCGGCACTGGTATCGGCGATGACGCCGCGCGCCAGCAGCAAGGCGATCTGGTTCTCGCTGCTGATGACATGGCCCAGCCTGGCCAGCAAGCCGCCCGTCTCGCCATGCACGTCCCAGGGCAGGGCCACGCCCAGGGCGAGTTCTCCCGCGTAAATGCGCCGAATTTTCACATCGTCTCCGTCATCGCTAGCCGCTGCCCTTTTTACCATCAGGAAGTCGTCGGCATGAACCATTTGAAATGTTTTTTGCTTTTAATCAATATTTCAATGTGGCAGCGATGATCGCGCAATCATGTGCGCTTGTCTACAAAATTGTTTAAATATAAAAATTGCATCAGACGCCAGGCGAACAATCGGCGCAGCCGGGCGCGTGTTCCGGGTCTTTGTCCAGGTGCAGCGCCAGTTCGCGCAGGGCCGTGCGCACGCCTTCCTCGATGACGGGGTGGTAGAACGGCATGTCGAGCATGGCCGGCACCGTCAGCTGCGCCTGGCACGCCCAGGCCAGCAAATGGCCCAGGTGTTCCGCCCTCGGGCCGATCAGCTCGGCGCCGAGAAAGCGCTTGCTGCCAAATTCCCCATACACGCGCAGCAAGCCCTGGTTTTGCAGCATGACGCGGCTGCGGCCCTGGTTGCCGAACGACACGGCGCCCACGGCGAAGCGGCCCGCGTGGCTCACGCACAATTGCTGGTAGGTGGCGCCCAGGGTGGCGATCTGCGGCTCCGTGAAGGCGATGGTCAACGGCGTGCGGCGCAAGCCCGGTTTGACGTCAGGAAAGCGCGCCGCGTTCTCGCCCGCGATGCGGCCCTCGTCGGCCGCCTCGGGCAGCAGCGGCAAGGCGTTGTCGGCATCCCCGGCGATGAAGATGGCGCTCTTGCCGCACTGCATGGTGTGCCGGTCATGCACGGGAATGCCATGGCCGTCGAGTTCGATTTGCGCCGTTTCCAGGCCGATCTGGTCCACGTTCGGACGGCGGCCGATGGCGGCCAGCAGATACTCGAACTGCTCGGTTTTTTCCACGCCCGCATCATCGCGGCTGGTGAGCAGAATGCCGCTGCCGTCCGGCGTTTTTGCCACGTGCGCGACGCCGGTCTGGAAACGGATATCGAGTTCGCGCGCCAGCACGGCGTCCGCCTCGCGCAGCACCAGCGGGTCCGTCAGCTGCGCGATCTTTTTGCCGCGCGCAAACACGGTCACGCGCACGCCCAGCCGCGCCAGCGCCTGGCCCAGCTCCAGGCCGATGACGCCGCTGCCGACCACGGCGACCGATTGCGGCAAATCCGTCCATTCGAACACGGCATCGCTGGTGATGACCCTGTCCCCCGCCGCCTGCCACTCGGGCGGCACGATGGGCGTGGAACCGGTGGCGATCACCACGCTGCCAGCTTCAACGATGGTATGTTCATCCACCTGCAATTTATTGGGGGAAATAAAACGCGCATGGCCGCGCAGTTTTTCTCCGTCGGGGATGGCGTTGACGCCGTCGAGCACGAAGCCGACAAAGCGGTCGCGCTCGCTGCGCACCCTGGCCATCACTTGCCGGCCATCGATGCGCACGGGGCCAGCATGCACGCCAAAAGCGGGCGCGGCGGCCACGGCATGGGCCGCCTCGGCCGCCGCGATCAGAAGTTTGCTGGGCATGCAGCCGACCCTGGCGCAGGTCGTGCCGTACGGCCCGCTTTCGATCATCAACACGCGCTTGCCCTGCATGCGCGCCGCCTTGTGCGCCGTCATGCCGGCCGTGCCGCTGCCGATCACGGCCACATCCACTTGTATCGTCTTCATGCTGCCCATCCACTGAGGTTGCTCACAGCGTTCGATACTACCCGTTTGGTGAAAATAAGGTTTTACTTTGCAGCAATATATGCATTAGTATAACTAATCATTTTCAAAATTTATAAGCTGAGCTAATGGGATCACTCGATTATCGCGCGCTGGCCGTGCTGGATGCCGTCGCCAGCCATGGCAGTTTCGACAAGGCCGCCCTGGCGCTGGGCATCACCCAGTCGGCCGTCTCGCAGCGCATCAAGGCGCTGGAAGACGCCAGCGGGCGCTTGCTGATCATCCGTGGCCAGCCAGCCGTGCCGACGGGCCTGGGCCAGCGCCTGATCGTGCACCACCGCAACGTCAAGCTGATGGAAGCATCGCTCGACATCGACCTGGGCAACAGCGTCAGCATGCCGGAAATCGCCATCGCCATCGATGCCGACAGCCTGGCCACGTGGTTCCCCCACACCTTGTCCGCCCTGCTGGCGCCGCCGCGCTGCCAGCTCGACGTGCGCCTGGCCGACAGCGACAGCGCCCTGCAGATGGTGCGCGACGGCTCCGTGTTTGGCTGCGTGTCGGCCGCGGCCGGCACAGCGCTCGACGCAGCGGCGGCCACCAGCGTCACGCCGCTGGGCACCTTGCGCTATGTCTGCGTGGCCACGCCCATGTTCGCGGGGCACTGGTTCGGCGACGGTTTGATTGCCGAAGCGGTGCAACTGGCGCCCGCCGTCGTGGGCCAGCACGGCTTGCTGGCGCGCTTCCTCGCTGAACAACTGAATCTGCGCGAAGCGTTTCCGCACCACACTTTACCGGTGGAAGCGGCGCGCCGCGGTTGCGTGCTCGACGGCCTTGCTTACGGCCTGATGCCGCAGCGCCTGGCCGCGCCGGCGCTGGCGACGGACCGTCTCGTGGATCTGCTGCCGGGCAGCACCCTGGACGTACCGCTAAGCTGGCATGCGTGGACCCTGGACACGCCGTTTACCAAGCTGCTGTCCGAGCAGATCGTCAAGTCGGCGCGCGCATATCTGAGCTAATTCAGTGAATTAATTTAAATATCCAGCGGGTCCACTTCCAGCGACCATTTCACGCGCGTCTTCATGGCGCGCAATTCCGCCAGCCATTCTTTTAAAAATGCCTGCAAGACGGGGCGCGAGGGCGATTCCAGCAGCAGCTGGGCGCGGTCCACGTTGTACACGCGCGTCATGCTCATGGGAATCGGGTCATTGATGGTCACCTGCGGGTGTTCCATGCATTCCTTGGCCGCCTGCAGGAATTCGATGGCCGTGGCCAGCTCGGGCGCTTCGGCGCGCAGCAGGGCCTGGAACAGATACGGCGGCAGCGCCGCCTGGGCCCGCTCTTCCAGCAAGGTCGTGGCGAAGTGGTCGTAATCGTGGTTGACGACGGCGTCGTACAGGGGATGGCGCGCATAGCGCGTCTGGATCAGCACCTCGGACACGCTGCCGCCTTCCGTCTGCGCGGCGCGCCCGGCCCGCCCCGCCACCTGCATGAGCTGGGCGAACAGGCGTTCGCTGGCCCGGTAATCCTGCGAAAACAGGGCCGTGTCCGGATTCAAAATGCCCACCAGGGTCAGCTTTTTGAAGTCGTGGCCCTTGGCCACCATCTGCGTGCCGATCAGGATATCCACTTCGCCCCGGTGCACGGTGTCGAACGCCTCCTGCGCGCTGCCCTTCTTGCGCGTGGAATCGGCGTCGATGCGCAAAATGCGCGCCTCGGGAAACAATTGCTGCAAGCCCTCTTCCACCCGCTGCGTGCCGCGTCCCAGCGGCTGCAAGTCGACGTTGCCGCACGTGGGGCAATGGCGGGGAATGCGCAATTCCAGGCTGCAATGGTGGCAGCGCAAGCGGTGTTCCGGCTTGTGCAGCACCATGAACGAGGTGCAGCGCGTGCAATTGCTGATCCAGCCGCACGATTCGCAGCAGATCACGGGCGAATAGCCGCGCCGGTTCAGGAACAGCAGCGACTGCTCGCCCCGCTCCATGCGCAGTTTCAAGGCGGCTACCAAGTGCGAAGTCAGGCCGTCTTTCGGCTTGTCGCGCTCCATGTCGAGTATCTTTACGCGCGGCAGCACCGCATTCCTGACGGCCCGCTCGCGCAATTCCAGCTTGCGGTAGCGCCCCGTCTGCGCGTGGTGCCAGCTTTCCAACGAGGGCGTGGCCGAACCGAGCACGATGGGTATCTGCAATTGCCAGGCGCGCCACACGGCCAGGTCGCGCGCCGAATAGCGCAAGCCTTCCTGCTGCTTGTAGGAAGGATCATGCTCTTCGTCGATGACGATCAGCTTGAGTTGCGGCAAGGACGCCAGGATGGCCAGCCGCGTGCCGAGCACGATGCGCGCCTGGCCCTGGTGGGCGGCCAGCCAGTGCAGCATGCGCTCGCCTTCGGACAGGCTGCTGTGCAGGGTGGCCAGCATGACGCCGGGAAAGCGCGCGCGGATATTGCCTTCCAGTTGGGGCGTCAAATTGATCTCCGGCACCAGAATGAGGATTTGCGCCGCCTCGTCGCACGCCAGCACCTGGGCGCAGGCCTGCAGATACACTTCCGTCTTGCCGCTGCCCGTCACGCCGTACAGCAGGGTCGGCTTGAAACCCTGGGCGCCGCCGATGGCGTCCGCCGCTTCCTGCTGGGCGGCATTCAGGGCCGGCATGTTCAGCGGCGTGCCGTCGTGCGTGTCCTTGAGCTTGGCCAGCTTCTTGATGGCCCGGTCGAGCGCCACGGTGGTGAGCACGCGCAAATTCTTCGGCAAGCCCGGCAGCGCCACTTCACCGAGCGGGCGCTGGTAGTAATCGGCGGCGAAGGCGGCCAGCGCCAGCCACTGTTCCGACAGGGGCGCCAGTTGGCTGCGCACGGCCAGCACGTCCTTCAATTTCGCGGCGGGCACGTCGGTGCTGTCGGACACGCCGACGATCAGCCCCATCACTTCGCGCCGGCCGAACGGCACCAGCGCCAACTGCCCCACTTGCGGCAGCGGCGCGTCCGCGCCGGCGTCCGCATCCGCGTTCCAGCGGTAGTCGAACAGGGCGTTCAGGGGCGTGTCGAGCGCGATGTTCAGGATGCACGACGTCAAAATGCACTGCGACATGGGGGTAGGGCCTATCTCAATAAAAAAGCGCGCCGCAGGGGGAGATGGCGCGCGGGATGTCAGGCATCAAGCCAGCGGGTCATGATACTTGTTTCACCCATCAAACGCCTAACGGCAGACAGGACTGCATGCCATCTTGCCTGAAGAAAATTCTGTGGATAACTTTGTGGACAAAGCAAAATTAACTTTCAGAAAAATGTGGACAGAAAATTTCGATCGCCGTCAAGAGCGGCACGCAAGAAAAATTAACTATTTAAAATCAATGACTTAAAAATTGACGCCCGGGAGGCGACAAATCCACAGGACATTTCCGCCGCTGTGCATAACTGAACCATTTGTAATGTATTCAGACAGAAATCAGCGCCATTTTGAGGGGCCCGATTGGGAGAAGCGGGGGCGGCACGCGGCAAAGTTGACAATTGCCGGGCAAGCGTTCGTTTTTACCTGCCGGGCGGCGAAACATTGTTCAATGATCATGCAGTGCAACATGCACTTCAGGTGAAACCTGAACATCGACGCTAAGTATCGGTTAACAAATTACTTTTCAATTTTATCCACAGAATCTGTTGATAACTTTGTGGACAATGAAGGAATAAGGCAGGCGAACGAAAGAATAACCTTATCAATAGCAACAAAGTCTGCCGAGCAAGGTATTTTTTATCCCTTAATAATCAAGTACTTGCGGAGAGTTCCCGGGCATGGATTTTCCACTGCCTCTTATTTCCGCAGCAAAAAAAATTGTGCATAAGTCGGTATTTCTTGCTAAGGCGCAGCAAAGAAAAAGGCAGGCTTTCGCTGGAAAGCCTGCCTCTCTGCCCCTGCGCCGGGGGAAGCGGGGAATTACTGGCCGCTGCGCATGGCGCGGCTCATGCTGTGCACGGCTTCCACCATGGCTGCCACGGATTCCGGCGGCGTGAACTGGGAAATGCCATGGCCCAGGTTGAACACGTGGCCCGTGCCGGCCGATGGCGCGCCAAACGCGTTGAGCACTTTCGCCACTTCGGCGCGGATCTGCTCGGGGCTGGCGAACAGGATGGCCGGGTCGAGATTGCCCTGCAAGCCCACTTTATGGCCCACCAGCTGGCGCGCGCGCGTCAGGTTGACGGTCCAGTCCAGACCCACGGCATCGGCGCCGATGTCGGCGATCTGCTCGATCCACTGGCCGCCGCCCTTGGTAAACACGATGGCGGGAATCTTGACGCCATCCTTGTCGCGTTTCAATTGCGCCACCACTTGCTGCATGTAGGCCAGCGAGAATTCCTGGTAGGCGCCGTCGGCCAGCGCACCGCCCCAGGAATCGAAAATCATCACGGCTTGCGCGCCGGCATCGATTTGCGCATTCAGGTACTGCGCCACGGAAGTGGCGTTAATCGCCAGGATGTGGTGCATCAGGTCCGGGCGGTTGTACAGCATTTTCTTGATGGTATGGAACTCTTTCGAGCCGCCGCCTTCCACCATGTAGCACGCCAGGGTCCACGGGCTGCCGGAAAAACCGATCAGCGGCACGCGGCCATTGAGTTCCGTGCGGATTTGCGTGACGGCCTTGAAGACGTAGTCGAGCGACTCCAGGTCCGGCACCTGCAGCGCCTTGACGTCCTGTTCCGTGCGCAGCGGGCGCTCGAACTTCGGGCCTTCGCCATCGGCGAAATACAGACCCAGGCCCATGGCGTCTGGCACTGTCAGGATGTCGGAAAACAGGATGGCCGCGTCGAGCGGGAATCGCTCCAGGGGCTGCAAGGTCACTTCCGTGGCGTAATCGGGATTCTTTGCCAGGCCCAGGAAAGAGCCGGCCCGCTCGCGCGTGGCGCGGTATTCGGGCAGGTAGCGGCCCGCCTGGCGCATCAGCCAGACAGGGGTGTGCTCAGTCGGCTGGCGCAACAGGGCGCGCAGGAAAGTGTCATTCTGAAGCGGAGCAAATTGTGGCATGGCAGGCAATCGAGCTTGGAGAAGCGGTATTATCGCATCCAATCGCCGCCATTTCATTGATTCCGGTGCCGCTTTGCAGCATTTGCCGCGCACAGCGATGACTTTCGTTGTGCCTGCCCTTCCATTATGATGATGCCAGCCGCCGCGCGCCCTGACCCTGCCTGGCGGCCCTTGATCCCCTCACTATACGGAGCCCGCATGACCTCGACCGCATCCAGCACCCCTTATGGCATCTGGCCATCGCCGATCAGCGCGGCCATCGTCGCCGCCGGCGCCTCGCCGCTGACGCAGCTGGCCCTGGGGGGGGCGGATGGCGCCGACGTGTACTGGCTGGCCGGGCGCGCCAGCGAGGCGGGCCGCAACACCCTGCTGCGCCAGCGCGGCGCGCGCATCGATGAACTGACGCCGGCACCGTTCAATGTGCGTACCCGCGTGCATGAATACGGCGGCGGCGCGTATGCCGTCGCCGGCGATACCGTCTACTTTTCGCATTTCGCCGACAATTGCCTGTACCGCGTGAGCGGCGATGGCGCGCCCGAAGCGTTCACCACGGGCGGCAACACGCGCCATGCGGACTTCGTCGTCGATGCGGCCCGTTCCCGCCTGATCGCCGTGCGCGAGCAGCATCCGGAAGAGGGCCATGCGCAGCCGGAAAACAACCTGGCCGCCGTCGGCTTCGACGGACGCGAAACGGTGCTGGCGCGCGGCCACGATTTTTATGCGGCGCCGCGTTTGTCGCCGGACGGCAGCCAGCTGGCGTGGATCAGCTGGGATCACCCGCGCCTGCCGTGGCAAGGCACGGAACTGTGGCTGGCCGACGTGCAGGCGGATGGCAGCCTGGGGTCGCCGCGCCTGATCGCCGGTGGCGCGCGCGAGTCGATTTGCCAGCCGGAATGGTCGCCCGGCGGCTTGCTGCACTTCGTTTCCGACAGCAGCGGCTGGTGGAATCTGTACCGCCTGCACGGCGCCGACATCGAGGCGCTGTGCCCGATGGAAGCGGAATTTGCCACGCCGCACTGGACCTTCGGCGGCAGCATGTACGGTTTCCTTTCCGACGACGAGATCGTCTGCACGTACATCCAGGCCGGCATCAGCTATCTGGCGCAATTGAGCGTGGCGGCAGCCAAGCTCGAGCCGATTCCCCACCCGTACCAGGAAATCCGCGAACTGCGCGTGGGACCGGGCTTCGTCGCGCTCTTGGGCGGCAGCCCCACCATCGCGCTGGAACTGGCGCGCATCGATTTGTCTAACCATGAGCTGGAAGTGCTGGCGCAGTCGATCGCACACTTGCCCCCGCTCGGCTACCTGTCCGTGCCGCGCAGCTTGAGTTTCCCTAGCAATAATGGCCGCACGGCTTACGCCTTCTTTTATGCGCCCACGAATGCCGACGTGCAGGCACCGGCGGGAACCTTGCCGCCCGTCATCGTCATCAGCCATGGCGGCCCCACCAGCATGGCCAGCAATACCTTGAAACTGGCGACGCAGTTCTGGACCAGCCGCGGCATCGGCGTGCTCGACGTCAACTATGGCGGCAGCAGCGGTTTCGGCCGCGAATACCGCGACGCCTTGCGCGGACAATGGGGCATCGTCGACGTGGAAGACTGCATCGCCGGCGCCCGTTACCTGGCCGCCAACGGCCTGGCCGACCCCGAGCGCCTGATCATCCGCGGCGGCAGCGCCGGCGGCCTGACGACCCTGTGCGCATTGACGTTCCACGACGTCTTCAAGGCGGGCGCCAGCTACTATGGCGTGTCCGACCTGAAGGGCCTGGACGACGATTCGCACAAGTTCGAATCGCGCTACACCGATTACCTGATCGCCTCGCAGCCGCAAGCCGAGGCGCTGTACCGCGAGCGCTCGCCCATCCACCACACGGATAAATTGTCGCGCCCGATGATTTTCTTCCAGGGCCTCGACGACAAGGTGGTGCCGCCGCAACAGTCGCAGCTGATGGTCGACGCCCTGCAGGCGCGCGGCGTGCCCGTCGCCTACGTGCCCCTGGAAGGCGAGGGACACGGCTTCCGCAAGGCGGAAAACATCGTGCGCACGCTGGACGCGGAACTGTATTTCTACCAGCGCGTGTTCGGCCTGCCCGTGGCGGCCGGCGCGCCACCCGTGCAGATCGCCAACTTGCCCGCATGAACGACCTGCATCTAGACCAACATCTGCTGGACGAGTTCGCCGCCCTGGAGCTGCATGCGCAAATGATCCTGGCCTTGCTGGCGATCACGGGCGAGCCGGTGGGCAAGCATGCCGTGTATGAACACTTGCAGCGCGCCAATGTCGTCGAGCCGGACGGCACGCCGTTTTCCCTGCTGGTGGTAACGCACACGCTGCAGCGGCTGACGCGTCTGGCGCTGGCCAGCGAAGTGGTGGGGCGCGGCTTTGCCTGCGAAGCGAGGCTGCGCTGGCCCGCCATGCGCGCCGCCATCGAGCACCTGGTGTTTCGCGACCTGTGCCAGGCCATCGAGCTGATCAACCCGGTGCGCCGCAACTGGGATGGCTATGTGGAATTGCGCAGCTACCGGCAAGGCGTGGCGCGCCTGCGCATCGCCCTGCTGCGCAACGACGAGGTGCGCCACGTGGCCGCCATCCTGGCCGCCTGCATGGCGTGCTATGAAGCGCAGCAGCTGCATCCGCTGATCGAGATTTTCGGGCGGCCGTTCGAGCCCGAGATGTTGTCTTTCGTCATGCCGCAACTGCAGGATGACATCCTCGCCGTGCTGCTGGGCAACGCCCCGCGCGAGCCGGCCACGGCGCACGCCATCCGTACCTACGCGCGCGCGCACCACGCGCGCCAGGCGGCGGCCGGCGACCATATCGGCCCCGCCCTGCCGCTGGCCTTGGCCGAAGACGCCCTGCTATGCGGCGAACTCGACACGGCCGCGCGCTACCTGGCGGGCCAGCAGGGGCCGCAGGTGCTGTTTATCGACAGCAGCATCGCCCTGTTGCGCGGTGAACATGCGCACGCCGTGGCGGGCTTCGAGACGGCCCTGAAGGGGTTGCGCAAGGACGCGGGCAAGCGCAAGCTGTGCTTTACGGGCATCGGCGGCCACCTGTACGTGCTGGCCCTGCTGCGCGGCAATGATGCCAAACTGCTGAAAAGCGCGGAAACCTACCTCGATATCGCGCTGCACGCGCAGCCTAACCACGACAGCATCGTCTACCAGCAGTTGAACACCTTGCGCCTGGTGCGCGCCGGCGTGCAACTGGCGGAAAGCATCCCCACGCGCAGCTGGGAAACGGCACTGCAGGCGCAGCTGTTCCAGGCCTTGCTGTACTACTGGCTGGCCCTGCCGCAATTAAGCGAACGCAAGGATCAACTAGGCGTGCTGGTGCAACACGCGGACGCGGCCGGCTACGATTTGATCGCCGCGCAGGCGGCCGGCCTGCTGGGCTTGATGGGCGAGCCGCAGCAGGAGCGCTATGCCACGGCCAAGCGGGCGCAACACGGCTTGACGGACATGGCGCCATGGTTCGAGCGCCAGGAGGCGTGGCAGCGCCAGCTGAGCGCGCTGATCAACCTGCAGCAGAATGCGCCCGCCGAAGCGCTGGGCGGCGTCTCGCGCCTCGTGTGGCTGGTGGCATTCGACCCGCGTTTCGGCTTGACGGCAGTGGAAGTGCGCGAGCAGAAGCGCGACGCGCGGGGCGGCTGGAGCAAGGGCCGCGCCATGGGCTTGAAACGCCTGGCCGAAGAGGCCGGCGACATCGATTTCCTCACGCCGCAAGACGCCCGCGCGGCGGGCAGCATCGCGCCTTTTAAACAATATTATTCGTCGGCGCCGCGCTATGAAGTCGAGCTGGACAAGGCCGCCGTCTTGCTGGTGGGCCATCCGCTCGTCTTCTGGCTCGATCATCCCGACACGCGCGTGGAACTGATCGCCGGCGCGCCCGAGCTCCTGATCAAGTCGCACGAGGGGCAGCTGTGGCTGGGCATGCAGCCGCCATTACCCGACAACGGCAGCAATGTCGTGGTGCAGCGCGAGACGCCGACCCGCCTGCGCGTGGTGCACATCCTCGACGAGCACCGGCGCATCGGCGCCATCGTGGGCCTGGGCCTGTCCGTGCCCCTGCATGCGGAAAAACAGGTGATGCAGGCGATCGGCGCCATTTCGTCGATGGTCACCGTGCAATCCGATATCGGCGGCGGCGCAGGGGACGCGGAAGCGATCACGGCAGACCACCGCCTGCACGTGCACCTGCTGCCCTACCAGCAGGGCCTCAAGATGCAGATACTGGTGCGCCCCCTGCTCGACAACGGCGCCTATTACGCGCCCGGCAGCGGCGCCGAAAGCGTGTTTGCCGACGTGGCGGGCCGGGCCGTGCAAGCGCGGCGCGACCTGAACGCGGAACGCGAAGCGCAGCGCCAGCTCATCGGAAAATGCCTGGTGCTGGAAGAGGCGGAAGAAGAGCATGGCGAGTGGCTGCTGGGCCAGCCTGCGCTGGGCCTGCAATTGCTGGTGGAACTGCAGGCGCTGGAGCCAGACGGCATGGTGCTGGCGTGGCCCGAGGGCGAGACCATGCGCGTGTCGAAACGCATCGACAGCGGCCAGATGCGCCTGAACATCAAAAGTGAAAAAGACTGGTTTGCCGCCAGCGGCGAAGTGCAGATCGATGAAGACAAGGTGATGGACTTGCGCGCCCTGCTCGATTTGATGCAGAACAATAAGAACCGCTTCGTGGCCCTGGGCGACAATCAGTTCCTGGCCCTCAGCGATGAGTTGCATCGCCGGCTGTCGGAGCTGGCCGCGTATGGCGAAGCGCATGCCGATGGCGTGCACATCCACCCGCTGGCCGCCTTCGCGCTGGAAGAGCTGGCCAACGACGCGGGCGGCGTGCAGGCCGACAAACTGTGGCGCGAACACTTGCTGCGCCTGCGCGCCCTCGACGATTATCAACCGCAGCTGCCCAGCACCTTGCAGGCGGACTTGCGCGACTACCAGCTGGCCGGTTTTAACTGGCTGGCGCGTCTGGCGCACTGGGGCGTGGGCGCCTGCCTGGCCGACGACATGGGACTCGGCAAGACCTTGCAGGCGCTGGCGCTGATCCTGGCGCGCGCGCCGAACGGCCCCACCCTCGTCGTCGCGCCCACGTCCGTGTGCATGAACTGGATCAGCGAAGCGACGCGCTTCGCCCCCACGTTAACAGTCAAGCTGTTCGGCAGCGGCGACCGCGCCGACATGCTGGGCACCTTGCAACCGTTCGACGTGGTGGTGGCCAGCTACGGCTTGCTGCAGCAGGAAGCGGCGATGTTTGCCGGCGTGCATTGGCATACGATCGTGCTCGACGAGGCGCAAGCGATCAAGAATGGCGCCACCAAGCGCTCGCAAGCCGTGATGGCCTTGCAGGGCGACTTCCGCATGGTGGCCAGCGGCACGCCGCTGGAAAACCACCTGGGTGAATTGTGGAATCTGTTCCGCTTCATCAATCCCGGCTTACTGGGCACCCTCGACCAGTTTAATTTGCGCTTTGCCGGTCCCATTGAGAAAGATCAAGACAAGCGGGCGGCGGCCGGCGCGCGATTGCGCTTGCGCCGCCTGATCGCGCCATTCATCTTGCGCCGCACGAAGACGCAAGTGCTGTCGGAATTGCCATCGCGCACGGAAATCGTGCTGGAAGTGGAATTGTCGCCGCCGGAAACGGCGCTGTACGAATCCTTGCGCCGCGAAGCGCTGGAAAAGCTGGCCATGGTGGAAGGGCCGGCGTCGAAGAAAGCCATCCAGATCCTGGCGGAAATCATGAAACTGCGCCGCGCCTGCTGCAATCCGCAACTGGTGGCGCCCGAGCTGGGCCTGGCCAGCAGCAAGCTGGCGGCCTTCGCCCAGTTACTGTCGGGCTTGCTGGAAAACCGCCACAAGGTGCTCGTCTTCAGCCAGTTCGTCGACCATCTGACCCTGATCCGCCGGCACCTGGAGCAGCATGGCGTCAGCTACCAGTATCTCGACGGCAGCACGCCCATGCAGGAACGCAAGCGCCGGGTCGACGCTTTCCAGGCGGGCGAAGGCGATGTCTTCCTGATCAGCCTGAAGGCGGGCGGCATGGGCATCAATTTGACGGCGGCCGACTACGTGATCCACATGGACCCGTGGTGGAACCCGGCCGTGGAAGACCAGGCTTCGGACCGCGCCCACCGCATGGGGCAATTGCGCCCCGTCACCATTTACCGGCTGGTGGCCAGGCACACGATCGAGGAAGGCATCGTCGAATTGCACCAGCACAAGCGCGACCTGGCCGACAGCTTGCTGGAAGGCAGCGACGCGGCCGCGCGCATGTCGGCCAACGACATGCTGGGCATGCTGCAGGAAGGGTTAAAACGATGAGCTTGAAAAAATGAACGGCGAAGCCGCGTTCCATGCGATGATCGTTTTTCCCTGTTTCTCTGCGACGCCATGACCGACTATATCGCCACCAGCGCCGGCCAGCGCGCCACCTTTTTGTGCGGCAAATCCTGGACCGCCTACGTCAGCACCTTCCTCATTGCCGTGCTGCTGTTTTTTGCCGCCCTGCCGCTGGCCTTCAAGTACAACGCGCGCGCCGCCTTCGTGGTGATGATCGGCTCGGCCCTGATCGTCGGCTACCGCCTGCTGACCATCCGCAGCTACCAGCTGTACTACGATGAAGCGGGCGTGTGGTTGGCGTCCGGCATCTTGCCGTGGAAAAAGAAACTCACGGGCGTCAAGTGGCGCGACATGGATGAAGCCGTCTATGAAACGAACTTCTGGAGCTGGCTGTTCCAGTCCTACACGGTCAGAGTCAGCCAGCGCTACACGCAGGACATCGAAATCCACGCCACCGGCATGGCGCGGGGCAAGGATGCCGTGGCGGCCATCAATGCGCGCCACCAGGAACTGCTGCACGGCAGCGCCATCGTCGTCTAGCGACGCGCTCCCGCCGCAAAAAACTGCGCAGCGGCGGCAATTAATGCTAATCTTTGGGCCGCCCAGGCAAGCAAGGCCAACCTTTCAATAGTTGTTTGTTACTTACATTATCAGTTTATTATTTTCTGATTAAAACAAACAGCAAAATATTCAAGAGATAAACTATGCTGATAAAAAATAAAGTTGCGCTCGCCGCATTGATGATGGCCTTTACCCTGACACCGGCCAGCGCCGCCAAGAAGCCGCAGAAGAACGGCAAGGCCAGCACAAGCAGCAGCAAGAAAAAAACCGTCGCCAAGAAAGCGGCCGTCGTCAGTGCCGCCACGGCAGCCACGGTAGCGGCCGTCGCCAGCGAGAACAGCAGCGACCGTTCCATGAATAACCTCAGCGGCCAGTTCCTCACGGCCCTGTGGCGCCTGGACCCGGAAAGCGCGATTTCCGTCGGCAAGTACGATGGCGCCGCCAACCTAAGCATTCCCGACGCGGCCAGCCGCCAGAAGCAACTGGCCTTCATCGAAGAATGGCTGGGCAAGTTCGGTAAACTCAATGCCGGAAAAATGTCGGACAAGCAACGTACCGACCTGGCCTTGCTGACGAATAAACTGCAATCGGATCGCTGGTATCTGACCACCTTCCGCGAATTCGAATGGAATCCCGCCCAGTACAACGTGGCAGGCTCGATCGACTTCATCCTGAATACGGAATACGCCTCGCAGCCGCAGCGCCTGCGCACCTTGCTCAAGCGCATCGCCACCGTGCCGCAGTACTATGCGGCCGCGCGCGCCAGTATCAATCACCCCACGCGCGAACACACGCAGCTGGCCATCGCCCAGAGCGCCGGCGTACTCAGCGTGCTTGACGACCTGAACAAGACGGCACAGGGCTCCATCCTGACGCCGGCGGAAAAGCAGCTGTACAACGCGCGCATCGCCGCGGCCCGCACGGCCGTGCAAGGCTATGCGGCCTGGCTGACGGAACAGGATGCCGCGCTGGCGCAGAATGGCAATGCGCGCTCCTTCCGCATCGGCAAGGATGTATATGAGCAGAAATTTGCCTATGATATCCAGGCCAGCGTGAGCGCCGAGCAAATGTACCAGAAAGCCCTGGCCGCGCGCGAAAAGCTGCTCGAGCACATGGATAGCCTGTCCGATGAACTGTGGCTGAAAACCATGGGCGCCACGGCCAAGCCGGCGGACCGCACGGCGAAGATCGGCATGGTGATCGACAAGCTGTCCAGCAACCACGTGGCGGCCGCCGATTTCGTGCCGGAAATCCGCCGCCAGATTCCCGAGCTGCAGGCATGGGTGACCAGCCACAACCTGCTGACGATGGATCCGAAAAAGCCCCTGGTCGTGCGTGAAACGCCCGCCTACCAGCGCGGCGTGGCCGGCGCCAGCATCGAAGCGCCCGGCCCGTACCGCCCGCAGGACCGTACCTATTACAACGTGACGCCGCTCGATGGCGAAACGCCGGAACAGGCGGAAAGCAGCTTGCGCGAGTACAACCACTGGATCTTGCAGATCCTGAATATCCACGAAGCCATCCCCGGCCACTACACGCAGCTCGTCTACGCCAACAAGTCGCCGTCGCTGGTCAAGTCCATCTTCGGCAATGGCGCCATGATCGAAGGCTGGGCCGTATATGGCGAACGCATGATGCTCGAATCGGGCTATGGCAATAACGCACCGGAAATGTGGCTGATGTATTCGAAGTGGAACTTGCGCAGCGTCACCAACACCATCCTCGACTACAGCGTGCACGTGCTGGGCATGACGGAAGCGCAGGCGCTCGACCTGCTGACGCGCCAGGCCTTCCAGACCAAGCGGGAAGCGACGGAAAAATGGCGCCGCGTGCAGCTGAGCTCGGTGCAACTGACCAGCTATTTCAGCGGCTATAGCGAAATCATGGAATTGCGCGAACAGCGCAAGCAAGCGCTGGGCAACAAGTTCGTGCTGAAGGATTTCCATGAGCAATTCCTCAGCTACGGCAGCGCGCCCGTGAAAGTCATCAAGGAATTGATGAATTAAGCGGTACGCAGCTTCACCTTGCAAAGGGCGCTGCGGCGCTGCATGTGTTTGCGCCGCCGCAAGCCACTGGCGCACCTGTCCATTAAGCTGATGGGAAGGCAGGCGCCACCGCACTCCTCACTGGCAATTGCCGATTTTTCTGCTAGGCTGGATTTCAGGAGCGTCCATGCATCTGCCCATCCAGTTTGACACCCTCGATTACGCCAAACGCCTCGCCTCGGCAGGCGTGCCCACACAGCAAGCGGAAGCCCATGCAGCGGCCCTGGGCGATGTGCTCGGTTCGGCCGTGGTCGTGCATAGTGAACTGGCGGCGCTGGAGCGCAATCTGCTGGGAGAAATCAAACTGGTGGCGCAAAAAGTCGACACCAGGGTGGGGGCTCTTGATGTGAAAATCGATGCGCTGGAACACAAATTCGATACCAAGTTAGATGCATTAGACCAAAAATTCGATAGCAAGTTGGATGCATTGGACCAAAAATTCGATAACAAGTTAGATGCATTGGATCAAAAATTCGATAGCAGAATAGATGCACTGGAACAGAAGTTCGATGCCAGATTCGATAACTCCGAGCAAAAATTCGATGCGCGCCTGGAACGCCTGGACTTGCGCCATGGCGCGGACATGAAACACGTCTACTGGATGATGAGCACCCTGATCCTGCTCAACCTGGGCATCCTCAGCAAACTGATGCTGCAGTAGATACCTAAACTTTCCTGGCGATAAAAAAGCCGCTGTTCCCGAGGGAAATCAGCGGCTTGTGCCTGTGTGCCTGCTCGTTAGGACGCTTCTTCCGGCGCCTGGGTGGCCTTGACGAAGATGGGCGCCACCAGCAGGCCCAGCTCGAACAGCAGGCACATCGGGATGGCCAGCGAGAACTGGCTGACCACGTCCGGCGGCGTGACGATGGCGGCAATCACGAAAGCGCCGACGATGATGTAGGGACGCACTTCCTTGAGTTTGGCGACAGAAACCAGACCCATGCGCACAAGGATCACCACCACCACGGGCACCTCGAAGGTCGCGCCAAAGGCCAGGCACATCGACATGACGAAATCGAGGTAGTTTTCGATATCGGGCGTGACGGCGATCGACGATGGCGAAAAATCGCTGATGAAGTGGAAGACGCGGCCAAACACAAAGAAATAGCAGAAGGCCACGCCAGCGATGAACAGCAGGGAAGACGAGATGACCAGCGGCGCGATCAGGCGCTTTTCATGCGTGTACAGGCCGGGGGCGATGAAGGCCCACATCTGGTACAGCACCCAGGGCAAGGCGACGATGAAGGCGATGACCAGCGTCACTTTCATCGGCACCAGGAACGGGGAGATGACGCCGGTGGCGATCATTTTCGAGCCGGCCGGCAGCGAGGCGATCATCGGCTCGGCAATAAAATCGTAGATTTGCGAGGGGCCGGGCCAGTAAAACAGCACGGCACAGACGACGGCGATGCCGATCGAGGCCTTGACCAGGCGGTTGCGCAGCTCGACCAGATGCGAGATAAAAGTTTCTTCCACCGGGGATTTGCTACTCATGAGTAAAAGGAGGAGGAACTGGCGCGCGGACGGAAGCGCGCCACGCGGGCGGCCGCCGACTGCACGTGCAGCTTGCCGCCATGGCGCTGCTTGTACCAGCCAGGGATGGCGGAATTACGCACCAGCTTCTTGCGGCGGAATTCGCGCGCCTTGCGGGCCAGGTCATCGTTGGTGGCGCGCAGCATGGCTTCATGGGCATCGTGATGCCCCTCATGCGAGCCTGCATCGCCGCGCCAGGCGTTTTCCACCTCGGCCAGGTTGCCGGAGATCGAGTTTTCCACGCCATGCATGGAGTTTTCCACGCTGTGCTTGACGGAATGGGCTGCATCCTGCACTTCCTTCTGCAGGTTTTTCAGCTCTTCCATTTCAATTTCGCGCGAGACTTCGGATTTCACCTGGTTCAGATAGCGTTGCGCGCGGCCATACAGGGTACCGGCCATGCGCGCCACTTTCGGCAACTTTTCAGGGCCGATGACTATCAACGCAACCACGCCGATGATGGCGATTTTAGAGAGACCGAGATCGATCATAAGCGGACAAGGGCTGTTACCGGACGAGGCAAGCGCCCCGCCACGCTATCAGAACTTGCTTTTCTCTTTCGTCTCGACGTCGATGGTGCTTTTGTCGGCCACTTGCGATGGCGCAGCAGGAGGGGTATTGGCTGCCGGAGCGTCATCGTCACCCTTGACGCCATCCTTGAAGCCTTTGACGGCCTTGCCGATATCACCGCCGATATTGCCCAGTTTCTTGGTGCCGAAGACCAGCATCACAATGACCAGAACGATCACCCAGTGCCAAATACTCAATGAACCCATCACATTCTCCTTGCGGGACGGTGCCCGAATAGCGTCAACCAATGCCGGTAGTATACACGTGAACCCGGCGCGTAGCGAAATCAGTGTTGGCCGCGCCAGGGACGGGGACCGCCGTACACATGCATGTGCAGGTGATACACCTCTTGCCCACCGTTCGGGCCGCTGTTGATCATGGTCTTGAAGCCGCCGGAGGGCGTGCCATCGGCATCATAGCTGACGGCGCAGCCGAACTCGGCAGCGAGCTTCGGCGCCAGGCGCAGCAGCTTGCCCAGCATCTCCGTATGGCTGTCGTCGCAGTCGGACAGGCTGGCCACGTGGCGCTTCGGGATCAGCAGCAAGTGCACGGGGGCGGCCGGGTTGATGTCCTTGAAGGCCAGCAAGTCCTCGTCTTCATACACGATGGACGAAGGAATTTGTTTTGCAGCAATCTTGCAGAAAATACAGTTATCCACGCACGCTCCAGTCAGTCAGTGTTTGTCTGTTTCGCCAGCGTCGCGCAATTCATCCTTGCGGGCCGCCTTTTCTTCCAGGCCGGACAGGCCTTCGCGGCGCGCCAGCTCGTCGAGCACCTGCTGCGGCGTCAGGTCGAACTGCGCCAGCATCACCAAGCTGTGAAACCACAGGTCGGCGCATTCGTACAGGACTTTGGACGAGTCGTTGTCGCGGCGCGCATCCTTGGCGGCCATCACGGTTTCCGTCGCTTCCTCGCCGATTTTTTTCAAAATCGCATCGTCGCCCTTGGCAAACAGGCGCGCGACATACGAGGTGGCGGGGTCGCCGCCGTTGGCCAGCTTGCGCGATTCGATCACGGCGGCCAGGCGCTTCAAGGTTTCACTCATTTGCTCTTGCTTTCCGCGTAAATCGTCTCAGGGTCTTTCAGGACGGGGTCGGTGACTTGCCATTCTCCCGTTTTTTCGTCGCCTTCGAATTTCTGGAAGAAGCACGAGTGACGGCCCGTATGGCAGGCGATGCCGCCCGCTTGCTCGATTTTCAGCAAGACTACGTCTTCGTCGCAATCGAGGCGGATTTCCATCACCTTTTGCGTGTGGCCCGATTCTTCGCCCTTGTGCCACAGTTTCTTGCGCGACCGGCTCCAGTACACGGCTTCGCCCAGCTCCACCGTGCGCGCCAGCGCGTCGCGGTTCATCCAGGCGAACATCAGCACGTCATTGCTGCCCGCTTCCTGCGCGATCACGGGCACCAGGCCGTGCTCGTCCCATTTGACCTTTTTCAGCCACTTGGCATTGCTTGCTACGATGGTTCCGTTTTGCATGTTCTTCTATCCTGCTGATTTTACTGCTGCTATTTACGCCAGACGCATGGGAATGCCCTGCTGCGCCATGAAACGCTTGGCTTCCTGCACCGTGTGCTGGCCATAGTGGAAGATGCTGGCGGCCAGCACGGCGTCCGCGCGGCCCACCTTGATGCCATCGACCAGATCCTGCAAGCCGCCCACGCCGCCCGAGGCGATGACGGGGATGCTGACGGCGTCCGACACGCCGCGCGTCAGGCCCAGGTCGAAGCCCACCTTGGTGCCGTCGCGGTCCATGCTGGTGAGCAAGATTTCTCCGGCACCCAGGCTTTCCATCTTTTTGGCCCATGCAAACGCGTCCAGGCCCGTGGCCGTGCGTCCGCCATGGGTAAACACTTCCCACTTGCCTGGCGACACCTGCTTGGCGTCGATGGCGACGACGATGCATTGCGAGCCGTGCTTTTGCGATGCCTCGTACACCAGTTGGGGATTCGTCACGGCCGAAGTGTTGATGCTGACCTTGTCGGCGCCCGCGTTGAGCAGCCGGCGCACGTCTTCCACCACGCGCACGCCGCCGCCCACGGTCAGCGGAATGAACACTTGCGACGCCACCGCTTCGATGATGTCGAAGATCAGGCCGCGGTTGTCGCTGGATGCGGTAATGTCGAGGAAAGTGATTTCATCGGCGCCCTGCTCGTCATAACGGCGGGCAATTTCCACCGGGTCGCCGGCGTCGCGCAATTCCGTGAAGTTGACGCCTTTGACAACGCGACCATTCGTCACGTCGAGGCAGGGGATGATACGTTTTGCAAGCATGATGGTATCCAGATTGTCGCCAGGCCCGGGCATGCGCGTGCACGCCCGGGCCGGGCAGGCTTAAACGGCGGCGTCGGTCAGTTCGTCGGCGCGTTCCTGCGCCTGCGCCAGGTCGATCGTGCCCTCATAGATGGAACGGCCGCAGATCACGCCTTCGATGCCTTCGGCCTGAACGGCGCACAGCGCTTCCACGTCGCCGATATTGTGCAGGCCGCCCGAGGCGATGACGGGGATCTTGACGGCTTGCGCCAGCTTGACGGTGGCGTCGATGTTGATGCCGCCCATCATGCCGTCGCGGCCGATATCCGTGTAGATGATCGATTCGACGCCGTAGGCTTCGAATTTTTTCGCCAGGTCGATCACTTCGTGGCCCGACATCTTGCTCCAGCCATCCGTTGCCACTTTGCCATCCTTGGCATCGAGGCCGACGATGATGTGGCCCGGGAAGGCGCTGCAGGCATCGTGCAGGAAGCCGGGGCTTTTTACGGCCGCCGTGCCGATGATGATGTAGGTGATGCCGGCGTCGAGGTAGCGCTCGATGGTGTCGAGATCGCGGATGCCGCCGCCCAGTTGCACGGGGATTTCCTCGATGTCGTTTTCCACGGCAAAATCTTGCACCGCCTTCAGGATGGCCTTGACGGCACCTTCGTTCTTCGGCTTGCCGGCAAAAGCGCCGTTCAGGTCGACCAGGTGCAGCCGGCGCGCGCCTTGCATCAGCCAATGGCGGGCCATGTCGGCCGGGTCTTCGGAAAATACGGTGGCAAGTTCCATATCGCCTTGTTTCAGGCGTACGCAGTGACCGTCTTTCAGGTCGATGGCGGGAATAAGCAGCATGGTCAGTGTGGTCTAAAGTGAGTGAGAGGCGGAAGCCGGAGAGCTAACGTTAAGGTTGCCAGTGAACAAAATTCTTGTACAGCTGCAAGCCAGCGGCAGCACTTTTTTCAGGATGAAACTGTGTCGCGAAAATATTATCACGGGCGACGGCGCAAGCGAACGGCGCACCATAGACAGTCTCGCCCACCGTGTGCGCCGCCTCTTGAGGTTGAGCAAAATAGCTGTGCACAAAGTAAAAATACGCGTTGTCGGCAATACCATCCCACATGACATGGGACGCCGTTTGCCGCACTTGGTTCCAGCCCATTTGCGGCACCTTGAAGCGCGAGCCGTCTTCCTGCACCTGGCCGTCGAGCTGGAAGCGCACGACTTTGCCAGGCAGCAAGCCCAAACCAGCCGCATTGCCCTCTTCGCTGCCGTCGAACAACATTTGCTCGCCGATGCACACGCCCAGCACGGGCTTGCTGTCGGCGGCGCGCAGCAGCGCTTCGAGCACGCCCGATTCGCGCAAGCTGCGCATGCAGTCAGGCATGGCGCCCTGGCCCGGCAAGACGATGCGGTCGGCGCTGTCGATGTCTTCCACCGCGCCGGAAATGCGCACGTCGGCTTCCGGCGCCACGGCACGCAGCGCTTGCGCCACCGAGCGCAGGTTGCCCATGCCGTAATCCACCACCACAATTTTATTCATGTTTGATCCCGGAATCTACAGTATAGCGAGAGCGGCGCCTACAGGCTGCCCTTGGTCGATGGAATGATGCCGGCCGCGCGTTCGTCGAGTTCGGCAGCCATGCGCAGCGCGCGGCCAAAGGCCTTGAACACGGTTTCGCACTGATGGTGGGCATTCGTGCCGCGCAAGTTGTCGATATGCAATGTCACGCCCGCATGGTTGACGAAGCCGCGGAAAAATTCCAGGGTCAGGTCGACGTCGAAGCCGGCGATCATGGCGCGCGTAAACGGGATGTGGTATTCGATGCCCGGGCGGCCCGAGAAATCGAGCACCACGCGCGACAGCGCCTCGTCCAGCGGCACATACGCATGGCCATAGCGGCGGATGCCCTTCTTGTCGCCGATGGCCTTGGCCACCGCCATACCCAGCGTGATGCCCACGTCTTCCACCGTGTGGTGGTTGTCGATATGCACGTCGCCCGTCGCTTCGATATCCAGGTCGATCAGGCCGTGGCGGGCGATCTGGTCCAGCATATGGTCGAGGAAGGGCACGCCGGTATTGAGCTTTTGCTGGCCGGTACCATCCAGGTTGAGGGCGACGCGAACTTGCGTCTCATTGGTGTTGCGCGTGATTTCTGCGGTGCGGTTCATGGGAGGCTCTGGCGATAGGCTAAACGAGGGATGCCTTGAAGGCATCGTAAAAAAGGGAATTTTCTTCCGGGGTGCTGACGCTGATGCGCAGGCAATTGGCCAGCGCAGCATGCATTTTACTCATATTTTTAATTAAAACCCTGCGGGCAAGCAGTTTTGCACAAACATCGTCGGAATCAGCCACACGAATCAGAAGAAAATTTGCCTTCGAGGGGAATACCGTCACGCCCGGCAGTTCCGCCAGGCGCAGCGCCAGGTCGTCGCGCGCGCTATTGAGCAGGTCCGCCTGGGCATTCAGCACGTCGAGGTGCTCGAGCGCGAATTCGGCCGCCGCCTGCGTCAGCACATTCACATTGTACGGCGGGCGCACTTTCTCGAACTGCGCCAAGAGGGCCGGCGCGGCCGACATGTAGCCGAGGCGAATGCCGGCCAGGCCCAGTTTCGACACGGTGCGCATCACCACCAGGTTCTCGAACTCGGGCAGGCGGCCCATGAAGCTGCGCTGCGCGAACGGCTCGTACGCCTCGTCGACGACGGCGATGCCCGTGTCACCGAGGGCGGCGAGGATACGCTCGATATCGGCGCTGGCAAACAGGTTGCCCGTCGGGTTGTTCGGATAGGCGAGGAAAACCAGCGCCGGGCGGTGCGCTTCGATGGCCGCCAGCATGGCCGGCATATCCAGGCTGAAGTCCGGGTTCAACGGCACGCCGACGAAATCCATGCCGGCAAACTGCGCCGAACGGGCATACATGACGAAGGCCGGCACGGGTGCCAGCAGCACGGCGCGCTTGCCCGGCTCCTGGTGGGCGCAAGCCATGGCCAGGATGGAAATGAGTTCATCGGAGCCGTTGCCCAGCATGACGTCAAAGCCGGCGGGCACGCCGAGTCTGGCGCAGATGGCCGCCTGCAGGCTGGCGTACGACGGCGGATAGCGGTTCAGCGCCACGCCGGCCAGGCGCGCGCCCAGTTCCTCGCGCAGATGCGGCGGCAGCGGATACGGGTTTTCCATCGCATCGAGTTTGATGTAACCGCTGGCATCGGCTACCTGGTAGCTGTTGACGGCCCGCACATCGGAGCGCACGGTGTTGCTGATTAGCTGATCGAGGAAAGACATGCTGCAAACACTCCTGATGAAATTAAATGGAGACTAAATGACGACGTCGTCCGGCACGGCGGCGCTGCGCGCCTTGCGGGCCGGCGCTTTTTTCACGGCGGGCGGCTTCTTCACTGCAGCCGGTTTTTTGACAGCCGCCGGCTTCTTCGCTGCCGCCTTGGCGGGCTTGGTCGCGGGCGGCGCGGCCAGCTCCTGCGTCAACGCCGCCAATCGCTGTTCGATGATGGCGCAATAATCGGGGTTCAGTTCAAAGCCGACGAAATCGCGCCCGCAGCGCTTCGCCGCCAGGGCCGTGGTGCCGCTGCCCATGAACAGGTCGAGCACCACGCCGCCGGGCGGGCACGAAGCCTTGAGCATGCGCTCGATGATTTCGAGCGGCTTTTGCGTCGGGTGGTCGGCCCGTTCCGGGTGTTCCTTGTGCAGGCGCGACACGCTCCACAAGTCTTTCGGGTTGTAGCCCACTTCCAGCCATTTGGCGCCGATGAAGATCGAGCGCGAACGGGCTTTCTTGGTGGCCGCGTCGTAGGCGATGCGCACCGCGTCAAGGTCGAAGTAGTAATCCTTGCGCTTGACGAAGAAGCCGATGGTGTCGTGCACCGATGAAAAGCTGCGCACGCTGCCGCCCATGGACGGCACGCGGCGGTCCCAGATGATTTCATTCATCATCGCCATGCGCTGCTTCAGCATGACGAAGATCTCCGGCGAATAACGCCAGGTAAGAAAGATATACAGGCTGCCGTTGGCTTTCAGCTTGGGCAGCGCTGCATCGATCCACTGCTCCGTCCAGCGCAGGTAGTCGGCCACCGACTGCTGGTCCGAGGCGTTGCCGTAATCCTTGCCCAGGTTGTATGGCGGATCCGTCAGGATCAGGTCCACCGAGCCATCGGGAATGCGCGCCAGCCCCGCCAGCGCATCCTCGCAATAGACCCGGTTGACCCAGTCCGGCTGCTCCGCCATATTCGTCATGGCTGCGGCTTCAGACGCAGCTCGGCGCTGCGCGCGTGCGCCTGCAAGCCTTCGCCATACGCCAGCGTGGCGGCGACGCGGCCCAGGGTTTGCGCGCCCGCTTCGCTGACGTGAATGATGGACGAGCGCTTCTGGAAGTCGTACACGCCCAGCGGCGAGGAAAAGCGCGCCGTGCGCGACGTTGGCAGCACGTGATTGGGACCGCAGCAATAGTCGCCCAGCGATTCGGACGAGTAGCGGCCCAGGAACATGGCGCCCGCATGGCGGATCTGCTCGGCCCACTGCTGCGGGTTTTCCGCCGAGATTTCCAGGTGTTCGGCCGCGATGGCATTGGCGATCTCGCACGCTTCTGCCATGCTGCGCACCTTGATCAGCGCGCCCCTGTCCTGCAGCGACGTGCTGATGGTGGCCTGGCGCGGCATCGTCGGCAGCAGCCTGGCGATGCTCTCTTCGACTTGCGCGATGTAATCTGCGTCGGGGCACAGCAGGATCGCCTGCGCCAGTTCGTCATGCTCGGCCTGCGAAAACAGGTCCATCGCGACCCAGTCGGGGTCCGTCGTGCCGTCGCACAGCACCAGGATTTCCGATGGTCCGGCAATCATGTCGATGCCGACGATGCCGAACACGCGGCGCTTGGCGGCGGCTACATAGGCGTTGCCGGGACCGACGATTTTATCGACGGCGGCGATCGTCTGCGTGCCATAGGCGAGCGCGCCGACGGCTTGCGCGCCACCGATGGTGATCACGCGCGTCACGCCGGCAATCGCCGCAGCGGCCAGCACCATCTGGTTTTTCACGCCATCGGGCGTCGGCACCACCATGATGATCTCGCCCACGCCCGCCACGTGCGCGGGAATGGCGTTCATCAGCACGGACGACGGATACGCTGCCTTGCCGCCCGGGACGTAGATGCCGACCCGGTCCAGCGGCGTGATCTTCTGGCCCAGCACCGTGCCATCGGGTTCGGTGTAGGTAAAGCCGCGCAATTCCTCGCGCTGGCGTTCGTGGAAGGCGCGGATGCGCTGGGCGGCGATCTGCAGCGCCTCGCGCTGGGCCGACGGCAAGCCGTTCAGGGCTGCCTGCAGTTCGGCTTGCGAAATATCGAAGGCCGCCATTTCCGCCGCGCCGCCATGCGGGATGCGGTCGAAACGGTTGGTGTATTCCAGTACCGCGGCGTCGCCGCGCGTTTTCACGTCGGCCAGGATTTTCGCGACCGACGTTTCAATCGCCGCATCGGTGCCCGCCTCGAACGCCAGCAAGGTGTCGAGCGATTGTTGGAAACCATCCTGGCTTGAATCGAGCTTGCGTATCTGTATCGGCATAATCGGCTTTCTGCTACTGAGTGTCTAGGCTTGCGAG
Source organism: Janthinobacterium sp. JF4 (assembly GCF_059617925.1). Taxonomy (NCBI): domain Bacteria; kingdom Pseudomonadati; phylum Pseudomonadota; class Betaproteobacteria; order Burkholderiales; family Oxalobacteraceae; genus Janthinobacterium; species Janthinobacterium sp. JF4. The sequence goes on from NZ_JCAQAV010000011.1 coordinate 54,031, forward strand.
GCGCGTTCAAACGCCTCGATAATCGGCTGCAAGCGCTCGCGCTTGAGTTTTAATGCCGCCTGGTTGACCACCAGGCGCGACGAAATTTCCATGATGTGCTCGACCTCGACGAGGTTGTTCGCGCGCAAAGTGCTACCCGTGCTGACCAGGTCGACGATGGCGTCGGACAGGCCCACCAAAGGCGCCAGCTCCATCGAGCCATACAGCTTGATCAGGTCGACGTGCACGCCCTTGGCGGCGAAATGCTCGCGCGCCGTGTGCACGAACTTGGTGGCCACGCGCAGGCGCGCGCCCTGCTGCACCGCCTTTTCGTAATCAAAACCGGCCTGCACCGCCACCGACATGCGGCAGGCGGCGATATTCAGGTCGATCGGCTGGTACAGGCCTTCGCCGCCGTGTTCCAGCAAGACATCCTTGCCCGCCACGCCGAAATCGGCCGCGCCGTACTGCACGTAGGTCGGCACGTCGCTGGCGCGCACGATGATGACGCGCACGTTCGGATCGTTGGTGGCCAAAATCAGCTTGCGCGAGGTCTCCGGGTTTTCCAGCACCCGGATGCCGGCCGCTTCCAGCAGCGGCATGGTGTCCTCAAAAATGCGGCCTTTCGAGAGCGCCAAAATCAGCTGGGAGCTGTCACCGTTATTCGATCCGTTCATGCTCGTTCCTTTTCTTGTTTTTACTTGATGCGCACGATGTTCGCGCCGACGGCGGAGAGCTTCACTTCCATGCGGTCGTAGCCGCGGTCGAGGTGATAGATGCGGTCGATCAGGGTTTCGCCATCGGCCGCCAGGGCGGCGATCACCAGCGACGCCGAGGCGCGCAGGTCGGTCGCCATCACGGGCGCGCCGCGCAGCTGCTTGACGCCGGCAATGATGGCCGTGTTGCCCTCGATGGTGATGTCGGCGCCCAGGCGGTTCATTTCCTGCACGTGCATGAAACGGTTCTCGAAAATCGTCTCGGTGACGCGGCTGGCGCCATTGGCGATGGTGTTGACGGCCATGAACTGCGCCTGCATGTCGGTCGGGAAGCCCGGGTATTCCGTGGTGCGGAAGCTGACGGGGTTCGGACGGGCCGACATCTCGGCGCGGATCCAGTCGGCGCCGAACGTCATCGTCAGGCCCATGGCGCGCAGCTTGTCGAGCGCCGCATCGAGGATATCGGTGCGCACATTGCGCAGGGTAATGTCGCCGCCGGTGGCTGCCACGGCGCACAGGAAGGTGCCCGTCTCGATACGGTCAGCGATGACCGCATGCGAGGCGCCGTGCAGCGCGTCCACGCCCTGGATCACCAGGCGGCTGGTGCCGATACCGTCGATCTTCGCGCCCATGGCCACCAGCAGGTGGGCCAGGTCGGTCACTTCCGGTTCGCAGGCGGCGTTTTCCAGGATGGTCTCGCCTTCGGCCAGGGTCGCGGCCATCAAGAGGTTTTCGGTGCCGGTGACGGTGATCATGTCGGTGACGATGCGCGCGCCTTTGAGCTTGGCGCACTTGGCGTAGATGTAGCCCGCCTCGATGCGGATCTCGGCGCCCAGCGCTTCCAGGCCCTTGATGTGCTGGTCGACGGGGCGCGAACCGATGGCGCAGCCGCCCGGCAGCGAGACCTTGGCTTCGCCGAAGCGCGCCAGCATGGGGCCCAGCACGAGGATCGAGGCGCGCATGGTTTTCACCAGTTCATACGGCGCTTCCAGGGTGTCGATGGCGCTGCCGTTGAGAACGACGCGGTCGCCGTCCTGCTGCACTTTCAGGCCTGTCTGGCCCAGCAGCTTCAACATGGTGGCCACGTCGTGCAAATGCGGCACGTTGGTCAGGTCCAGGTCGCCCGCAGTCAGGAGACCGGCGCACAGGATGGGCAGGGCGGCATTTTTCGCGCCGGAGATGGCGATGTCGCCGTTCAGGCGGTTGCCGCCGTTGATGAGGAGCTTGTCCATGTGCTTATCCTTGGAATTCTTCAGGTGTCAGGGTTTTCATCGACAGCGCGTGGATTTCCTCGCGCATGCGGTCGCCCAGCGCCGCGTAGACGATCTGGTGGCGGGCGATCAAACGCTTGCCGGCAAACGCGGGCGAGACGATCACGGCCTGGAAGTGCTGGCCATCGCCCGCCACTTCGAGGTGCGTGCATTCGAGGCCGGCCGACAGATAGCCATGGATCAGTTCTGGAGTGGTGGTCACGATAAGTCCTTGATATTGAATAGTGTAGTGATGTGATGTGCCGTAATCAATGGCGCAATGAATAACGTAATTAATGACGCAAACGATAGCCGCTTTTCAGCAGGCGGATCGACGCCAGCGCCAGGATCACGAGGAAGCCGGCGACGATGGATAGGCTGAGCCACGGGCTGACGTCGGACACGCCGAAGAAGCCGTAGCGGAAGCCGTCGATCATGTAAAAGAAGGGATTCAAATGCGATACCGTCTGCCAGAAGGCGGGCAGCGAATGGATCGAATAGAACACGCCCGACAAAAAGGTGGCTGGCATGATCAGGAAGTTCTGGAAGGCGGCCAGCTGGTCGAATTTTTCGGCCCAGATGCCGGCGATCAGGCCCATGGTGCCCAGCATGGCGGCGCCGAGAAACGCGAAGACGACGATCCACAGCGGTGCGACAAACGACAGGTCGGCGAACCAGCAGGTGATGGCAAACACGCCAAAGCCCACGGCCAGGCCGCGCGCGACGGAAGCGAGTACATACGCCGAGAAGATTTCCCAGTGCGACAAAGGCGTCAGCAGCACGAACACCAGGTTGCCCGTGATCTTCGACTGGATCAGCGAGGACGAGGAATTGGCAAACGCGTTTTGCAGCACGCTCATCATCACCAGGCCGGGAATCAGGAAGGCCGTGTAGCTGACGCCGGGGCTCGGCTCCACGCGGCCGTCGAGCACATGGCCGAACACCAGCAGGTACAGCATCGACGTGAGCACGGGCGCGGCCACGGTTTGCGTCGCCACCTTCCAGAAGCGCAGCGTCTCTTTGTAGACGAGGGTGCGAAATCCTGTCGAAATCATACGGTACCTTTATCCATGATCTGCAAGAAGATATCTTCCAGGTCGGCTTGTTGCAATTGCATTTCATCGATCTCGGCGCCCGCTTCGCGCAGGCGGGCGAGGATTTTTTCGACTTCGCTGTATTCGTTGACGCGCAGGCTGAACTTGTTCGGCGCCTGCTGTTCTTCCGGGTGCAGCACCAGGTGCTGCAGGTCGGCCGGCAGGCTGCCATTCTTGAGGTGCAGCTGCAGCTGCGAGCCGGCGATGCGGCGGATCAGGGCCGACATGGTGTCGAGCGCCACCACCTTGCCGGTTTTCAGCATGGCCACGCGCTGGCACATGGCTTGCGCCTCTTCCAGATAGTGGGTGGTCAGGACGACCGTGTGGCCGCCTTCGCGGTTCAGACGCGAGATGAACTTCCACAGGGTCTGGCGCAGTTCCACGTCGACGCCGGCGGTCGGCTCATCGAGCACGATGACGGGCGGCTTGTGCACCAGCGCTTGCGCCACCAGCACGCGGCGTTTCATGCCGCCGGACAGGGCGCGCATATTCGTGTCGGCCTTGCCGGTCAGGTCAAGGTTTTCCATGACCTCGTCGATCCACTTGTCGTTGTTCGGCAGGCCGAAGTAACCGGACTGCAAACGCAGGGTTTCGCGCACGGTGAAAAACGGATCGAACACCAGCTCCTGCGGCACCACACCCAGGTTGCGGCGCGCATTGCGGAAGTCCGTGACCACGTCGTGGCCGTGGATCTTGACGGTGCCCGCGTCGGGGCGGATCAAGCCGGCGATGATGGAAATGAGGGTCGTCTTGCCGGCGCCATTTGGGCCGAGCAGACCGAAAAATTCGCCTTCCTCGATGGCCAGCGACACGCCGCCCAGCGCCTTGAGCGATTTATAGCTCTTTTCTACATTCGTGATTTGAATTGCGGTCATGTGCTTGTTTCAAGTGTAATGCGTCTGGTGTGATGCGCCAGTTGCCGGAGACATCCAGGCCGGCAGGCCGGTGCAGGGCGCCGCCTTCAGGCGAGGACGGCGCAACAGTCAATTATAGTTGGAAAATTCGTGGAACACTTGGAGATCAATCCGGCGGCGCTGCTGGCCTGCCGGCTTGAAAGCTACTGCTGATGCGGGGAGTGGGACAGGATCAATGATGATGCAGGTCGGACGGGCTGCGTTCGGCGTGACCGCCGGCGCTGGCGCAGTCGTCGGCGCTCAAAGTGCTCGACACGAGCGAGCAGACGCCATACAGCTTGGTGAGGTTTTTCAGGTTGTTCGGCAGGTTTTTCAGCTCCAGCACGGCGCCGGCATCCTGCGCGGCGCGCTGCCACGTCAGCATGACGGAGACGGCCGCCGAATCGACGGCCTTGACGTTGCGCAAGTCAAACTTCGTCTGACCCGAGCGGATGGCGTCCAGACCCTGCTCCAATGCCGAAGTGGCATTGTGCACGGTCAGGGAAGTCAGGGACTGCAAGGTGTCGAGAGAGTCGGGCATGGCGTCGGGCTGCGCTGGTCTGGAGCTGGGTCAGGAGCTATATGATAGCCGATTATTTGGCTTTGGTAGCGGGACGGCTGGCCAGGGCCTTGTTTTTCGCGGCCAGGGTCTTGATCAGGCCATCGATGCCGCCTTTGCTGATCTCGCTGGTAAAGCTGCTTTTGTAGGTTTCCACCAGCCACGCGCCGAGCACGTTGATGTCATAGATCTTCCAGCCGGACGGGGTTTTCGCCACGCGGTAGTTCAGGGGCACGGGTTCGCCGCGCGCCACGTTCACCTGCGAGCGCACTTCCACGTCCGTATCGCCAGGGTCGGCGCGCAGCGGCTTGAATTCCACGGTTTCGTTCTTGATCTGCGACAGGGCGCCCGAATACGTGTAGATCAGCAAGGTGCGAAATTCCGCAGACAGCTGCTTTTGCTGGTCCGGCGTGGCATCGCGCCAGTGGCGCCCGGCGGCCAGGGCCGTCATGCGCTGGAAATCCACGTACGGCAGGATCTTGCTTTCCACCAGTTCGGTGACGCGCTTGATATCGCCCGCCTGGATGGCCTTGTCGGCCTTGGCCGTGTCGATCACGTCCTGGCTGATGCGTTTGACCAATACGTCCGGCGCTTCCACGGGGGGGGCGGCCTGCGCGGCGGTGGCAAAGGCGAGGGTGGCCATCGCCAGCAGTTGCTTCATCAATTTCATGGTTCTACCTTTCATGGTGTTGCTATGCACCGGCTGGCGTTGATCGCAGCCGTGGTGTTTCTGTACCGGAGTTTACTCCTGCGACCTGGTCTCGGAAGCAACGGTATTGCTACCAGATGTTACGAGGCCAGCCGGCGCCACATCGGCCGCAGCCGTCGCAGGCGGCGTTTCCGCTGGGACAGGCTGCGGTTGCGCCTCGTAGGCCGGGTCATAATCACTGGTGTCGTTTTTTGGCACTTTGCGGTCGCGGCGGTCCGTATCGCCATCGAACACCTTGCTTTCGCGCGCCTGCAGGAAGCCGTCGCGGATGAATTCATAACGGTCCAGCGCGGCCGCTTCCATCAGGTTGGTCGCGTCGAGCAGCGCGGCGCGCTTGTCGACCACGCGCGTCACCGTGCCGATATTGCGCACATAGGCCGGATCCTTGTAGCGCCATGGGTCGCCCGCGATATCGAGCGGCAGGGCCGCCGTGTCGCGCACGGTCGATGGGCCCAGCAGCGGCAGCATCACGTACGGACCAGACTGGACGCCATACCAGCCCAGGGTCTGGCCAAAGTCTTCGCTATGCTTGGGAATGCCCGCCTGCGAGGCGATATCGATCAGGCCGAAGATACCGAAAGTCGAGTTCATGCTGACACGCACGACGTCTTGCAAGCCCGCTTCGCCTTTGCCTTGCAGCAAGTTGTTCATGGCGCTCCACACATCGGACAAGTTGCCGAAGAAGTTGCCCACGCCCGTTTGCACGAACGATGGCGCGACCTTCTTGTAGGCCGTGGCGACCGGCTTCAGGGCCACCTGGTCGACGGTGTCGTTGAACTTGAACATGGCGCGGTTATACCCTTCCAGCGGGTCGCGCGGGTTGGTGCCGGTGGCGCACGCGCTCACGCTGGCGGCGATGGCCAGGGCCAGGCCGATACGCGCCAGGCTGCCTTGGGATTGTTTGGTCGACTCGCTCATTTGCTGTCCTTTCCTTCCGCTGCCTTGCTGTAGATGAACTGATTGATCAGGTCTTCCAGCACTGTGGCCGATTGAGTACGGGCGATCTTGTCGCCCTCTGCCAGGTTCGCCAGATCGCCGCCTGCTTCCAGGCCGATATATTGCTCACCCAGCAAACCGGCCGTCAAAATCTTGGCCGAGCTGTCTTTCGGAAATTTGTAGCCATCTTCGATGTCGAGTTTCACCAATGCCTGGTAAGTCTTGTCGTCAAACCGGATCTCCGCCACGCGCCCCACCACCACGCCAGCCCCCTTGACGGGGGCCTGCGGCTTGAGGCCGCCAATATTGTCGAACTTGGCACTAATGGTATACGTCTTGCTGAAAGACAGTGAACTCATATTGCCGGCCTTGAGCGCCAGAAACATCAATCCCGCCACACCCAGCAAGACGAACAAGCCGACCCAGACATCCAAAGATTTACGTTGCATAAACAATCCTAAATAATTTTTACTTGCTGCCGCCTGCGCAACCTCTTGCCCAGGCCTGCTGTTGTTCGCTGATCGGCAATTACTTGCTAAACATCAACGCCGTCATCATGAAATCGAGCCACCACACCATCAACGACGAAATGACCACCGTGCGCGTGGTGGCGCCGGACACGTCTTCCGGCGTCGGCTGTGCCTGGTACCCCTGGAACAGCGCGATGAACGTCACCGCAATGCCGAAGACCATGCTTTTGACATAAGTACCATTGCCGATATCTTTCCAGACATCCACACCGCCCTGCATCTGCGACCAGAACGAGCCTTCATCGACGCCGATCAGCACCACGCCGACCAGGTAACTGCCGATGACGCCGACGGCCGTGAAGATGCCACCCAGGATAGGCATGGCGATCACGCCAGCCCAGAAACGGGGCGCCAGCACGCGCTGGATCGGGTTCACGGCCATCATTTCCATGGCCGACAATTGCTCGCCAGCCTTCATCAGGCCGATTTCCGCCGTCAGCGAGGTGCCGGCGCGGCCGGCAAACAGCAGCGCCGTGACGACCGGACCCAATTCACGCATCAAGGACAGCGCCACCAACTGCCCCAGCGACTGCGTCGCGCCAAAGGTACTCAGTGTGTAATAGCCTTGCAGCCCCAGCACCATGCCAACAAACAGGCCGGAGACGGCGATGATCACCACCGAACGGCTGCCGAGATAAAACAGTTGCTCGATTACCAGGCCCGGACGGCGCCACAGGCCGCCCGACGAGGCGACGATGATGAAAAACGAACGCACGGCAAAGCCGAGGTCTTGGACTGAATTGCGCAACCATGCTCCGATCGCCGCCAGGAACCGCGCGATCATCGGCCCGCTCCCGTATGCAGGCCCAGGTCGTCGGCCAGCGACTTGCCCGGATAATGGAACGGCACGGGGCCATCGGCCTCGGCATTGACGAACTGCTTGACGTACGGATGCGTCGACACGGCCATCTCGGCCGGCGTGCCGTGCGCCACAATCTTGCCCGATGACAGAAAATAGACATAATCAGCGATGGCGAAACACTCCTTCACGTCGTGCGATACCAGGATAGACGTGGAACCGAGCGCATCGTTCAGATTGCGGATCAAATTGGCCGTCACGCCCATGGAAATCGGGTCCAGGCCGGCGAACGGTTCGTCGTACATGATCAGTTCAGGGTCGAGCGCAATGGCGCGCGCCAGCGCGACGCGGCGGCCCATGCCGCCCGAGATCTCGGCCGGCTTCAATTGCGCCGCATTGCGCAGCCCCACCGCGTTCAGCTTCATCAGCACCAGGGTGCGGATCAGCTCTTCATTCAAGTCCGTGTGCTCGCGCAGAGGGAACGCCACATTCTCGAATGCCGTCAAGTCCGTAAACAGCGCGCCGTGCTGGAACAGCATGCCCATCTTGCGGCGCAACTGATATAACTCGTCGGTCCCCAGCGTATGCACGATCTGGCCGTCGATATTCACGGAACCGGAATTGGGGCGCAACTGCCCGCCGATCAAGCGCAATACGGTCGTCTTGCCACTGCCGGAGCCACCCATGACGGCCACAACTTTTCCACGTGGGAAATCCATTTGAAGGCCCGATAAAATCGAACGTTCTCCATAGGCAAAGTGTAAATCACGGATCTCAACAAGATTTGGCACGACGAAGCTCACTATTTTAATGGCGTATTGTAGTGCAGAAACGCCAACCTCTGCTGAGACACCCCTCGGGACAGCCCCGTAAAGGGGAAGAATACAACACTAATGAATCTAAAGTCAGATATTGTAGTAGAAATTTGACCTGCGCATCGCGTCCTCATCCGATGGCCTTCACTGCTGTCGACTTGACAAGTAAAAATAACAAAGGCCACGTCGCGCTCCGCGCCGTGGCCCTGGCAAAAAACGAACAATTGCTCGTTTTTAGCGCGGCAGCAGGGATGCCCCCATCAGGAACTCATCGACGGCGCGCGCGCACTGGCGCCCCTCGCGGATGGCCCATACCACCAGCGACTGGCCACGGCGCATGTCGCCGGCCGCAAACACCTTGGCCACCGACGTCTGGTAGCAGCCGGCGCCATCCGTTGTTGCCTTGACATTGCCGCGCGCATCCGTATCGACGCCGAACGCTTCCAGAACTTGTTGCACTGGCGAAACAAAGCCCATGGCCAGGAAGACCAGGTCGGCCTTCATCTCGAATTCCGAGTTCGGCACTTCGCTCATCTTGCCGTCTTTCCATTCGACGCGGCAGGCGATCAGCTTTTCCACCTTGCCGCCCTTGCCTTCGAAACGCTTGGTGGCCACGGCCCAGTCGCGCTCGCAACCTTCCTCGTGCGAGGACGAAGTGCGCAGCTTGGTCGGCCAGTACGGCCAGACCAGCGGCTTGTTTTCCTGTTCCGGCGGCTGCGGCATCAGTTCGAACTGGGCCACCGAGGCGGCGCCATGACGGTTCGAGGTGCCGACGCAGTCGGAGCCCGTATCGCCGCCGCCGATCACCACCACGTGCTTGCCCGTGGCCTTGATCTGGTCCTTGAGCTTGTCGCCCGCGTTGACCTTGTTTTGCAGCGGCAGGAAATCCATGGCGAAATGCACGCCTTTCAGCTCGCGGCCCGGCACGGGCAAGTCGCGCGGCTGCTCGGCGCCGCCGGCCATGATGACGGCGTCAAATTCCTTTTCCAGGTCTTCCGGGAAGATGGTTTCCTTGGCCCAGTTGTTCACGTGGGCAGGGAAATCCTTGCCCACCAGTACGCTGGTGCGGAACACCACGCCTTCGGCTTCCATCTGTTTCACACGCAAGTCGATGTGCGATTTTTCCATCTTGAAGTCAGGGATGCCATAACGCAGCAAACCACCGACCCGGTCGCTCTTTTCAAACACGGTGACGGCATGGCCGGCGCGCGCCAGCTGCTGCGCCGCCGCCAGGCCGGCAGGGCCGGAACCGACGATGGCCACTTTCTTGCCCGTGCTGAAAGGGGCCGGCTGCGGCGTGACCCAGCCGTGTTCCCAGCCCATGTCGATGATTTTATGTTCGATCGACTTGATGCCGACCGGATCTTCGTGAATCCCCAGGGTACAGGCCGATTCGCACGGCGCCGGGCAGATGCGGCCCGTAAATTCCGGGAAGTTATTCGTCGAATGCAAGATATCGAGCGCTTCGCGGTAGGCGCCGCGGTACACCAGGTCATTCCAGTCGGGAATGATGTTGTTCACGGGACAACCCGTGGTGCAGAAGGGGATGCCGCAATCCATGCAGCGCGCGCCCTGCACGGTCGCCTGCGCATCCGACAGGTGCAGCACGAATTCCTTGTAGTTCTTCAGGCGCGCGGCAGGCTCCAGATAGTGTTCGTCCTGGCGCTTGAATTCCATGAAGCCGGTAATTTTACCCACGATAGTTCCTTTGTATTTGCTGGCTGGGAGCGGCCGGGCCGCTCCCTGTCATTCATCTATGCGATTGATCTTGGCTGGCTCAGGCGGCGACGGCTTGCACTTCCATGGCGGCGTCAGCTGCCATCTCGATCAGCGCACGCTTGTATTCGTTCGGGAAGACCTTCACGAACTTGCCGCGCGCCGCAGCCCAGTCGTCCAGCAAGACGCGGGCGCGCGTGCTGCCCGTGTGCTTGAAGTGACGCTCGATCAGGCGCTTGAGGATGACCTCGTCCGCTTCCGGCACGCCGTCGCGGTGCTGCGTATGCCAGGCGTCGCGGTCGACATGCTGTTCCGCTGCGGACACGACCTTGTCCAGGCTGACCATGGCCGTGTTGCACTTGCTGGCAAAGTCGCCGGCCGGGTCATACACGTAGGCGATGCCGCCCGACATGCCGGCCGCGAAGTTGCGTCCCGTGTTACCCAGGACCACCACCGTACCGCCCGTCATGTATTCGCAGCCATGGTCGCCCAGGCCCTCGACCACCGTGGTGGCACCGGAGTTGCGCACGGCAAAGCGTTCGCCCGCCACGCCATTGAAGAAGGCTTCGCCGGCGATGGCGCCGTACAGCACGGTGTTGCCGATGATGATGTTGTCCACGGCCCAGCCGCGGAATTCCGTATTCGGCCGCACGATGATGCGCCCGCCCGACAAGCCTTTGCCGACGTAATCGTTGCCTTCACCCACCAGGTCGATCGTGATGCCGTGCGCCAGGAAGGCGCAGGCCGACTGCCCCGCCGTGCCTTGCAACTGGATGTGGATGGTGTCGTCCGGCAAGCCGGCATGGCCATATTTCTTCGCCACTTCGCCGGACAGCATGGTGCCGACCGTGCGGTTCAGGTTGCGCACGGGCGAAATGAAGGAGACGCGCTCGCCCTTTTCCAGCGCCGCGCGCGCTTGCGCGATCAGCTTGTGGTCGAGCGCCTTTTCCAGCGCATGGTCCTGGAACTCCACGTGGCGGCAGGCCTGGCCATCCGGCGTTTCCGGCTTGTAGAAGATGGCCGAGAAGTCCAGTCCCTGCGCCTTCCAGTGCGAAATCGCCTTCGATTTATCCAGCAAGTCGACGCGGCCGATGAGTTCGTCATATGTGCGGATGCCCAGCTGCGCCATCAATTGACGGGCTTCCTCGGCGACGAAGAAGAAGTAATTGACGACATACTCGGGTTTGCCCGAGAACTTGGCGCGCAGCACCGGATCTTGCGTGGCCACGCCCACCGGGCAGGTATTCAAGTGGCATTTGCGCATCATGATGCAGCCTTCGACCACCAGCGGCGCCGTGGCGAAACCGATCTCGTCGGCGCCCAGCAGGGCGGCGATGACCACGTCGCGGCCCGTCTTCATCTGGCCGTCGGCCTGCACGCGGATACGGCTGCGCAAGCCGTTCAAGACCAGGGTTTGTTGCGTTTCGGCCAGACCCAACTCCCACGGCGTGCCCGCATGCTTCACGGACGACAATGGCGAGGCGCCCGTGCCGCCGTCGTGGCCGGCGACGACCACGTGGTCGGCTTTCGCCTTGGTGACGCCGGCGGCGACCGTGCCGATGCCCACTTCCGACACCAGTTTCACGGAAATCGAGGCGCGCGGATTGGCGTTCTTCAAGTCATGGATCAGCTGCGCCAGATCCTCGATCGAATAGATATCGTGGTGCGGCGGCGGCGAAATCAGGCCCACGCCCGGCACGGAGAAGCGCAGGCTGGCGATGTATTCCGACACTTTATGGCCCGGCAACTGGCCGCCTTCGCCCGGTTTCGCGCCCTGCGCCATCTTGATCTGGATCTGGTCGGCCGAGTTCAGGTAGGCGGCCGTGACGCCGAAACGTCCCGACGCCACCTGCTTGATGCGCGAGCGCATGGAATCGCCTTCCTGCAGCGGAATGTCGACGACGATCTGCTCGGCGCCCACGATGGAAGCCATGGTGTCGCCCTGGCGGATCGGGATGCCCTTCAATTCCTGCGTGTAGCGGTTCGGATCTTCGCCGCCCTCGCCCGTGTTCGACTTGCCGCCGATGCGGTTCATGGCGACGGCCAGCGTTGCGTGCGCTTCCGTGCTGATGGAGCCGAGCGACATGGCGCCCGTGGCGAAACGCTTGACGATTTCCTTGGCCGGTTCCACTTCGTCGAGCGGGATCGCCTTGGTCGGGTCGAGCTTGAATTCGAACAGGCCGCGCAGGGTCAGGTGGCGACGGCTCTGGTCGTTGATGATTTGCGCGTACTCCTTATAGCTGGAGAAATTGTTGCTGCGCGTGGAATGCTGCAGTTTCGCAATCGCGTCCGGCGTCCACATGTGGTCTTCGCCGCGCACGCGGAACGCATATTCGCCGCCCGCGTCGAGCTTGTCCGCCAGCACGGGATCGTTGCCGAAGGCCAGCGCGTGCAGGCGCAGCGCTTCTTCCGCCACTTCAAACACGCCGATGCCTTCCACGTTCGAGGCCGTGCCCTTGAAGTATTTGTCGACCAGCGATTTGTTCAGGCCGATGGCTTCGAAGATTTGCGCGCCGCAGTACGACATATACGTCGAAATGCCCATCTTCGACATGACCTTCATCAAGCCCTTGCCCACGGCCTTGGTGTAGTTGTAGATGGCTTTCTCGCCCGACAGGTCGCCCGGCAAGCCGTGCGCCATCTCGGCCAGGGTTTCCATGGCCAGATACGGGTGGACGGCTTCCGCGCCATAGCCAGCGAGCAGGGCGAAGTGGTGCGTTTCGCGGGCCGAGCCCGTTTCCACGACGAGGCCGGTGGAGGCGCGCAAGCCCTTGCTCACCAGGTGCTGGTGCACGGTGGAGGTGGCCAGCAGCGCGGGGATCGCCACCTGGTCGGCGCAGATGGCGCGGTCCGAGACGATCAGGATGTTGTGGCCGGATTTCACGGCGTCGACGGCTTCCGCGCACAGCGAGGCCAGGCACGCTTCCACGCCTTCCTTGCCCCAGGCCAGCGGGTAGCAGATGTCCAGTTCATACGACTTGAACTTGCCGCCCGTGTGGGCGCTGATGTTGCGCAGGCGCGCCATGTCGTCAAAGCCCAGCACGGGCTGCGCCACTTCCAGGCGCATCGGCGGATTGACGTTGTTGGTATCGAGCAAGTTCGGTTTCGGGCCGATGAACGAGACCAGCGACATCACCATCGCTTCGCGGATCGGATCGATCGGCGGGTTCGTCACTTGCGCGAACAGCTGCTTGAAGTAGTTATACAGCGGTTTCAATTTGTTCGACATGACGGCCAGCGGCGAGTCATTGCCCATCGAGCCCGTCGCCTCTTCGCCGGCCACGGCCATCGGCGCCATGAGGAATTTCAAGTCTTCCTGCGTGTAGCCGAACGCCTGCTGGCGATCGAGCAACGATGGCTGCTCTTTTTCGCCCTGGGCACGGTCCTGTTTCGCCTGGCCTTCGGCCAGCTTGATCTCGTTGAGCTTGATGCGCACCGAGTTGATCCACGCTTTATATGGCTTGGCGTTGGCGTAGGTGTTTTTCAATTCCTGGTCGTCGATGATGCGGCCCGCTTCCAGGTCGATCAGGAACATTTTGCCAGGCTGCAAGCGCCATTTCTGGATGATTTTCGACTCGGGAATCGGCAGCACGCCCGATTCCGACGCCATCACCACCAGGTCGTCGTCCGTGACGATGTAGCGGGCCGGACGCAAGCCGTTGCGGTCCAGGGTGCCGCCGATGTGGCGGCCGTCCGTAAATGCCATGGCGGCGGGGCCGTCCCACGGTTCCATCATGGCCGCGTGGTATTCATAGAAGGCGCGGCGGTTGTCATCCATCGTCGTGTGGTTTTCCCACGCTTCCGGAATCATCATCATCATCGCCTGGGCGATCGGGTAGCCGGCCATCAACAGCAGTTCCAGCGCATTGTCGAAGCACGCCGTGTCGGACTGGCCTTCATAGATCAGGGGGAACAGCTTTTGCAGGTCGTCGCCCAGCACGGCCGACTTCATCACGCCTTCGCGCGCGCGCATCCAGTTGAAGTTGCCTTTCACCGTGTTGATCTCGCCGTTATGGGCGATCAGGCGGTACGGGTGGGCCAGCGGCCATTCGGGGAAGGTATTCGTCGAGAAACGCTGGTGCACCAGGGCCAGGGCCGAGATGCAGCGCGCATCCTGCAAGTCCTTGTAATACACGCCCACCTGGTCGGCCAGCAGCAAGCCTTTATAGACGATGGTACGCGCCGACATCGACGGTACGAAGAATTCCTTGCCGTGCAGCAGTTTCAATGCCTGGATGGCGTGGCCCGACGATTTGCGGATCACATACAATTTGCGCTCGAGCGCGTCGGTGACCATGATGTCCGGGCCGCGGCCGATGAAAATCTGGCGGATGACCGGTTCCTTGGCGCGCACGGTGGGCGACATCGGCATGTCCGTATCGATGGGCACGTTGCGCCAGCCCAGCACGACCTGGCCTTCGATACGCACGGCGCGTTCGATTTCCTGTTCGCAAGCGATGCGCGACGCGTGCTCCTTCGGCAGGAAGACCATGCCCACGCCGTATTCGCCAGGCGGCGGTAATTCCACGCCCTGCTTGGCCATTTCTTCGCGGTAGTACTGGTCGGGAATCTGGATCAGGATGCCGGCGCCATCGCCCATCAGCGCATCGGCGCCCACGGCGCCCCGGTGATCGAGGTTTTTCAGAATCAGCAAACCCTGTTCGACGATCGAATGGGTCTTGTTGCCCTTGATATGGGCGACGAAACCGACGCCGCAGGCATCGTGTTCATTGGCTGGGTCGTACAGGCCTTGCGCTTTCATGGGCTTCTCCGCTGCATATGACTATCGAAAAACTAGAGTAGTGCAACGCAACAAAAAACTCAACTACAACAATTAGGGTCGGAGTCGAATTAAATTTGATTCTGTCGCCCTAAAAATTTAATAGGGACATAGTCATAGCAATTTCAATAAAACGTCAGAAAGAAACCATTTTTTGTTTTAAATGCGAATATGTTTCAACTGGCGTCCGCGTCGGCCACGATTTTGCGGGGACGGCCCCGCTTGGCCGGCAGCACTTGCCGCTGCATTTTCTGCTCCAGCGCCTGCTTGAAAGCGTCGGAGCCCAGCGGCCAGCCCTTCAATACAGCCTGTTCCACCACCTTGACCTGGCTGCTGCCCAGGCCTTGCTCGAACAGGCGCAGATACGCCGCCTCGCGGTCGAACGGCGTATTGCCCAGCGCCCAGTACAGCGCATGGTCGGTGATGACGGGATCGGGCCGCACGCCCGCATGGTGGGCATAGCTGGACCAGCTGTAGTCGAGCGCCTGGCCCGCCAGTCCCGTTTGCACGGGCACGCATTCCAGATAGCGGCAGCAAGTGAGGAAGAAATTGTCGGGATCGATGACGGCCGTTTTGTAGCGTCCTTGCCACAACGGCCCTTCACGGCCGTATTTCTGGTTGAAATACGGTACGTAATAGCGCCCCAGCCACTGCATCAGCTGCCCCAGCCCCGTCGCATCGCTGGGCGTGGCCAGTAAATGTAGCTGATCAGGCAATAAAACGTAGGCGTGAATGGCCACCTTGAACATTTTCGCCCCCGTTTTCAGCCAGGAAAGAAATTGCGCGTAGTCAAGCGCGTCCTGGAACACGGGCTGGCGGTTGCTGCCGCGCTGGATCACGTAATGGGGCACTGCAGGGATGATGAGACGGGGCAAACGGGCCATGGCAGAATCGTAAAATATAGGCTAAGGCCTTGATTTTACACACTTACCATACAAGAAGCGACTCTGACCCTGTTTTATTGAAAATGCCGAAGAAAACGGTTGACTCTGTCCCTTTTATGCTGACGCCCGCTTGCGGGTGGCGCAATCGCTACTATCAGGACAGATTAAAACTGGCCGACAGGCTGTAGCCCTCGCCATACGCGCTGCGCAGCGGCAAGTCCTGGCCCAGGCCCGTCTTGGCCTTCTTGCGCAAGCGGTACACGAGCATGTCGACCCTGCGGCCCGCATCGGGATCTTCGCCGCCCATGCCGGCCACGATGACGTCGCGCGGCACGGGGCGGGTATTGATGGTGAGCAGGTGCAGGAAGTTGAATTCCTTTTCCGTCAGGGCGATAACGGCGCCCATCAGTTCAGGTTGGCGAGCGCTTACTTTCAAGGTCCACTTGCCAGGCTCGGGCACGGGATCTTGCGGGCCGACGCGGCGGTCGAGCGCCTCGATGTGGGCGGCCAGTTCAGGGAATTTGATCGGCTTGGTCAGATAGTGGTCGGCGCCCAGGCGCAAGCCCAGGATGCGGCTGTCGAAGGCGACGCGCCCCGTCAGCACCAGCACGCCGATTTGCGGATACAACTGGCGCATGCGGGGGATGACGTTGAAGCCATCCTCATCGGGCAAGCCCAGGTCCAGTACGACCACGCCGACATTGCCATGACTTAACGCCGTCCACATGCCGCCAGCGGAGCTGGTGATATGCACTTCGTGTTCGAGCTCAACGAGGAACTCCGCCATGTCTTCGGCGTAGTCGAGATTGTCTTCGACGATCAGTATTTTCGTCATTGCTACGCCATTCTTCCGTTAGTGAGCACACCGAGGGCAAAACCATGCCATGCACTTCTGCACCATGATGGACGGCACAATAGGTTTACGTCAAGGAATTATCACGGTTGCCTTCAGCGGAAGCAAGGCTTTTCCTTGTCTAGACAGGAAGCGGCAGCCAAATGCGGAAAACTGCCCCGCCTTCGGGCAGATTGTGCCCCTGCAAACTCCCGCCATGCACGTCCACCACGGCGCGCGCCATGTACAGCCCCAGGCCCGCACCGGGATGCGTGGCATGGCTTCCACGGCTTCCTTTCTCGAACAACCGCGCCAGTTCGTCTTCCCGCAAGCCAGGTCCCGCATCGCGTACGCACAGGGCCACGCCGCCCTCGGGCACCAGCCTGGCCGACACGGTGATGGGGCTGCCCGGCGGGCTGAACTTGACGGCGTTGTCGAGCAGAATTTTCAGGCACAGTGCCATGCCAGGCACGTCGCAGCGCAGCCTGGCCGGCAAGTCTTCGTCGAGTTCCAGCTGCACCGGGTGGCTGGCGGGCACGGTGGCGGCCGCCTGCTGCAGCAAGGCCAGCGGTGCGATGCCGTCGGCGGCCCGCTCGCGGCCGATGGCCGCCATGCGCTCGGGTGACAAATAATCGTCGATCATGGACAACAAACGGTCGACGGCCGTCTGGATCTTGACGTAGCGCTTGCGCGTGGCGTCGTCGGCGTCTTGCGATGTCGAGACGAGGCGCTGGATGGCGCCGTCGATGGTGGCCAGCGGCGTGCGGAATTCATGCGACAGCATCGAGGCGAAGCGCTTCTGCTCCTTTTCCCGTTCGGCTTCCTGCGCCTGGATCTCGCTGACATCGCGCAGCGTGCCCGCCACGGTGACGCCGCGCCCTGACGCCGCAGACACGATGGTGGAATGGATTTCCAGCGCCAGCAAGTGGCCGTCGGCATGCGCCAGCTCCACTTCGCGCAACAGGGTCAAACGGCTGGCGTCGCCGTCGCGCCAGCGCTGCAGCCTGGCCGGCACGTCTTGCGCCAGGCGCGCCGCGTGTTCGCGCAAGGCGGCCAGGTCATGGCCCGTCAGGCGCTGCGCGGCGGGACTGATGTAGAGCAATTCGAGGGTCGTGGCGTCGAGCAGGAAGGCCGCGTCGCGGCCGTGTTCGGCCAGCAGGCGGAACTGCGTTTCGCCCGCCCGCGCGCGCAGCAGGGCGCGGCGCAACTGGACGAAGCGCAGCGCCATGAGGATGACGCCGGCAAGCAGCAAGAGGAGAAAGGGCAGCATGCTTTACACCTGGCGAGAAAGAATCGCCAAGTATAAGCGCGCGGCGGCGTTAATCTTCCAGCGGGGCGAAAATCTGCTGCAAGTCTTCCTGCGTGAGGGCCATCTTCTGCGACTCGCCTTCGGCCAGGATCGATTGCGCCAGCTCCGATTTCTTTTGCTGCAGCAGCTGGATTTTCTCTTCCAGCGTGCCCTTCGCAATCAATTTGTAGACGAACACGGGCTTGTCCTGGCCGATACGCCAGGCGCGGTCCGTGGCCTGGTTTTCCGCCGCCGGATTCCACCACGGATCGTAGTGGATGACCGTATCGGCCGCCGTCAGGTTCAGGCCCACGCCGCCCGCTTTCAGACTGATCAGGAAGATCGGCACGGCGCCCTGCTGGAAGGCCGCCACTTGCGCCCCCCGGTCCTTCGTTTCGCCCGTCAGCAAGGCGTACGGGATGTCGCGCGATTCCAGCTCTTCCTCGATCAACTCCAGCATGCTGGTAAATTGCGAGAAGACGAGAATCTTGCGCCCTTCGTCGAGCAAGTCTTCCACCATCTGCATCAGGTCGAGCAGCTTGGCCGAACCGGCCGACTGCTTCTTCGCCGGCAAGGATTTCACGAGGCGGGGATCGCAACACACCTGACGCAGTTTCAGCAGCGCTTCGAGGATGACGATCTGGCTGCGCGCCACGCCCTTCTTGTCGATTTCTTCGCGCACCTTTTGATCCATCGCCAGGCGCACGGTTTCATACAGGTCGCGCTGCGGCCCCGTCAATTCCACCTTGCGCACCATTTCCGTTTTCGGCGGCAGCTCCTTGGCCACATTGTCCTTCGTGCGGCGCAGCAGGAACGGCTTGATGCGGCGGTTCAGCAGCATGCGGCGCAGCGGGTCGTCCTGGCGCTCGATCGGGTGGCGGAACTGGGTGTTGAACGTCTTCTCGTCGCCCAGCAAGCCCGGCAGCAGGAAGTGGAATTGCGACCACAATTCGCCCAGATGGTTTTCCAGCGGCGTGCCGGACAGGCACAGGCGGTGGCGCGCGCGCAGCAGGCCCGCACTTTGCGCCGCCTTGCTGCGCGTATTCTTGATGTAGTGCGATTCGTCGAGGATGACCAGGTGGAAATCGTGCTCGCGTAGGGTTTCCTCGTCGCGTGGCAACAGGGCGTACGTCGTCAGCACCAGGTCGCATTGGTCGATCTGGTCGAATTGCTGGGCGCGGTCCTTGCCTTGCAGCAGCAGCACTTTCAGGCCGGGCGCAAATTTTGCCGCCTCGTCCTGCCAGTTGCCCATCAAACTCGTCGGTGCAATGACGAGGGCCGGATGCGTGAGGCGTCCCGCTTCCTTTTCCACGAGGATATGCGCCAGGGTTTGCACGGTCTTGCCGAGCCCCATGTCATCGGCCAGAATCCCCGCCAGGTCATGGTCGCGCAGGAACTGCATCCACGCCAGGCCATCGGCCTGGTAATCGCGCAGGGTCGCCTGCAGGCCGGCTGGCGCCGCCACTTTTTGCACGGAACCGAACTGGCTCAGCTTGCGGCCCATGGTGCGCAGCTGCTCGCCGCCCGTCCACTGCATCTCCAGGCCGCGCGCCAGCTCTTCCAGGCGTGCCGCATCCAGGGTCGACATGCGCACGGCATGTTTGATCTTGTCGCTGAAATACAGTTCGCCCAGGGTGTTGAGGATGGGGCGCACTCTGCCCCACGGCAGCGCGACGCGCGTGCCGTCCGGCAAGGTCGCCAGCATCTGGTCATCGTCCGCATGCGCTTCGATGACTTTCGGGTTGAAATCGTTGGGCGCGTTGCGGATCAGCTGCACCAGCACGGGCAGCAGCGGCACGCGCTCGTGGTTGACGACGATGCCCAGTTCCAGCTCGAACCAGGCGTTGCCGCTGTCCGGGTCCTGGTCGTCGATTTCCGCGTACCAGTCGCCCACGTCGCTCACGTCGTAGCGGTACTTGGCCGTCTTTTCCACGATCCAGCCCTGCTTCCGCAAGGCGTCGATGCCGGACTCGGCAAAACGCAGCCATTCCGCCTGGGACGGCAGTTGCAAGGCACCCTTCAAGCCGTTCAAGGGGGCGGAGCCCGGCTTCTTGAATTGCAGCTCGGCCAGCGTGGCCAGCGCGCGCGCCTCATCGACCGTATTTCTCTGGATAATTTCCGTCACCTCGCCCACTTGCCGCACCACGCGCTGCGACGGGTCGAACGAGACGCGTTCGCCATCGTAGTCGTAGGACAGCACGGCGAAGTCGCTCCAGCGCTGCGCGCTGCCATCGGCCAGCATGGCGCTATCTAACAGCAAGACCGGTTGCGCCGGCACGTCCTTGCGCAAGCGCTGCGGCAACGGTTGCGGCAGCGGCATCAAATGCTGCAAACCCTGCGCCAGCAGCAGTTGCGACACGCGCACCTTGTCGTTCGCGTTCAGCGGCGGCGCCTGCGCCACCAGCGCCTGCAAGTCGGCGAGGGAAATGTCGGAGCCACCCTGGTTCAGTTCCAGCACGCCGCACGACAGGTTGTCGATGTACCACGGCGGATCGGTGGGCAGCATGTAGTCGATCTGGTCGGCGCCATGGTGCTTCGCGCCTTCCGGCGGATCGACTTGCCAGCCCAGGCGCATGGTCTTGCCTTCGTCGCGCCAAAACAGGCGCGCGGGACGCACGGGACCTTCCTTCAACGGATACACGAGGCCATTGCCGACATCGGCCCAGGAATTGGCCCACAACAATTTATCCTGCTCGGCCAGCATTTTCAGCAGGGCCGCACCGACCTTGCCCTTCGGCTCCGTGGCGCTGCCCGTCTGCGAATTCTGCCCGCTGCGCATGGCCACGAAGAAACGCACGAGGTCTTCGTCGGCCGGCGTCAAGAACGTGGGGGGCGCCGACAGCAGGGAAAAGATTTCGCTGATGGGCGACGCGGCCGCCACGTCGCCATTCGGCCGCAGCCGCGCCTTGTACAGGCACAGGGCCACATGGCGGCCGCCGCTGGTAGGCGCCAGCACGTAGATCAATCGATGCTGGTTGAGTTTGGGATCCGGCTCGGCTATCGTCAGCACGGCCTTCGGATGGGCGGCAGCCTCCACCCGCTGCAGCCAGGTGGCGACGGCATACGGCAAAGGCGCTCCCGGCGCGCTGGCCGGGGCAACTGGGGTTTCACTGGTTTCGTCGCGGGTAAAATCCATGGGGCGCATTTTTGTGTAAAGGTCGTATCCAAATCGGCAACAGGCAATATTATCCGCCATACAGCCGTTGCTGGCTTGATTCACACACGCTCTTTGAGCAGTTTTAATGCGCGATGCCTAAAAAATAAGTATTTAATACGACACTTGGAACCCGCAGACGGCAAAAATGGCCCGTCACGGGCCATTTTTGCCGCCTTTGCGCCGCTTGTCAGGCCGGCACAGTTTCTTCTTCTGCCACGCTGGCAGCCTCGACTACCGGCGCAGTGCTCGTATCGGCCGGCGTAAAGTTGCGCAGAAACAAGAAGAACTGGCCCATCATCTGCGTCCACAGTTGCAGATTGATATTCAGGTACTCGCGGCTGACGCCACCGGCGACCAGCACATCCATCTCCAGCACGACGAAATCGCCATGCTGGGCCACGCGGGCGAAACGCTTGCTGCGGTGCCATTCGGCCAGCAAGCCGGCCGGCAAGTCGCCGCCCTGCACGCGCAGCGGGCAGCTCAGGGTCAGATCCGCGTACTGGCCAGGCGATGCTTCGTTGCCCCACAGCACTTGAAAGCCGATGCCGTGGCTGGCGCTGTGCAGACGCACGACGCCGTCGTGTTCGATGCTCGTCACGGCGCAGCCGGCCGCCTTGATGGCCTCGGCCGTTTGTTCCGCATTCAGGGTAGTCAGCAAGCTATTCGTGTGTTCCATCGTCATTCCATTCATCTCAAAGAAAATTATTGGGGGGCAGGTGTTTCTGTTTGACGCGCATCGAAGCGGCCCTGGTACAACTGATCGCCGTACTGCTGCGCGATTTGCTCGAGTTTCACTCTGCTTTGCGCGGCGAACGGCTGGCGCGCTTGCATCACGCCCAGCACGTCAAGCCCTTCATACGCTTGCAGGATTTCCTGCCCGGCCGCATACAGCTGGGCATTCTTGCTTTCGCAGCGCGCCAGGGCGCCCCGCTGGGCCGTCACTTCGCCGTCGAGGCGCGCACGCTGCGCTTCGATCTGCTTGCCCGTGGCGGCCAGCTGTTCGCTGGCCTGGCGGTACTGCGCCAGGTTGGCGGCCGCCTCTTGCGCGGCGGCGGCGGCGCGCTGCTGCTCGGCTGCCAGTTTTTCCCGCTGCGCGCGCTCCTGCGCCAGTTGCGACTGGCTGCGCGCCAGCTCCTTTTTCAAGCCGTCGTTGGCGGGTGCAGCGGCGGCGGGCGTGGCCTTGGCGGCAGGCACGCCCTTGGCTTTGAGCAATTCCAGCTCGCCGCGCGTCTGCTGCAATTGCGCCGTGACATTGCGCAACTCGGCGCGCAAGCGCTCTTCCATGCTCTGCCCCTTCTGTCCCTGCGCCTGGGCCGTGCTGGCGGCCAGCAAGCTCAGCAGCAGAAGCGGCAAGCGCATTTTGTTGGATATCAACATTGTGGCTCCTTAAAAACGCGCGTTCAATTCGATTTGCAGGGTGTCGATCGACAGCGCCGAACCGAACACTTCGCGGCTCGACGTCCAGCGGCCATTGAGCCAGGTATTCTTGTCGAGCGCATATGCGCCGCCCAGGTAGTAGCCGCGCGCATTCGTGCCGCCCAGGTGGAAGGTGGAATCGTTGTAAGCGTCAGGCAAGGCATCCGGTTCGATGCGCTTGTAGCCCAGTAACACGTTCCAGTCGCCGCGCGCCGCCGGGCTGGCCTTGCCCAGGGTCGCCTGCAGCATGTAGGCGTTGCCGCCGCTCTTGAAATCGGCTTGCGAGACGCCGCCCGTGCCACCGAAATTGTTCATGATGCCGCCCTTGGCGCGCGCCCACATTGCGTTCTTGTCGTAGGCCATGTTGCGCACATAATCGCCTTCGATGCGCAAGTCCGTGCCACCGGCGACCTTGCTATCCCAGCGCGCATTCAGATTGGCCAGGCGGAATTTCGACGCCAGGCCCACGAATTGCGGCTGCGGCGTATTCGCCGGGTCCAGCGGGTTCAGGGCGATATTGCGCAGCAACATCAAGCTATTGCCCTTTTGCATGCTCGACGGACGCGACCAGTCCGTGCTGCAGCCATCGGCGCCCGCGTACAGCGCGCACGGCTGCGAATACTCGCCGCTGATGTTGCGGAAGTTGTAGTAGGCCAGCGCGCCGCGCAGTTGATGGTCGCTATTGATCTTCCACGAGGCGCCCACCTGTGCGCCCAGCAGCCATTTGTTTTCGCTGGACATTTTTGCCTGGCTGCGGCTCGGCGCATTGTCGGACGAATACTCGAGCGGAATCAGGCCCAGGGTACCGAACACGGTGACATCCTTGGCCGCGCCGACGGGCTGCTGCACCTTGGCGGCGATGCCGTCGAAATTGAGTTCGCTGGAAAACAGTTCGTCGCCGGACACGAACGGGTTATCGAAGCGGCCCGCCGTCAGTTTCAGCCAGGAAGCGGGCTGGTACGACAGCCAGGCCTGGTCCAGCCAGATGTTCTTCTTGCCCAGGCCGCCGCCGAGGGTTTGCGTGGTCGATACCGGGCTGTCGTCATTACCGCTGGCCAGGCGGATGCCTGCTTGCGTGCTGTCGGAAATGTCGGCCAGGATGCCCAGGCGGGCACGGGCGCGCAGCAAGTGCTTGCGGTCTTCGCGCGTGTTCAGCAGCGCCGGCAGGGCCAGGTTGGTGTTGGAATTGACGTCATAGCCGCTGCCGCTGTTGAGCGAGCGCCAGTCGATCTCGATATTGCTGTTGGCCATATCGTAATAGCGCGATTCGTAGCGCGCGCGCACATCGCCTTCGACGCGGATGCGCTTGCTCCAGGCCGGCGTTTCATTCGGCGCCGCCCAGCCGCCCGCCTTGGCCTCGGCCATGACCTGGCCTTTGATCTCGTCGCGGATCTGCTCGCGCACGGTGTGCGAAATGTACGGCACGCGCACGTCGCCCGGCTGTACCTGCGCCAGGGCAGCCGGCGCGGCGGCCGGACGGGCTTGCGCTTGCGCCAGCGCTTCGCTCTGCGCCTGCGCCAGCAAGGCTTCGCCGGCATCCTTGTTCAGGGCGCCGCTCTGGATCAGGCCGCGGATCAGCTTGACCATGGTGCTGTCGGCCGGTGCAGCGGTTTGGGCTTGGGCTTGTACCGCGCCCGCCGCCACGCTCAGGGCCAGGGCAGCGAGCGCCAGCGGAAGGCGGCGCAGGCGCTGTGGGGAAGAAAATATGAGGTTCATCGCTTCTTTCGGTAAAAATGAATATGAATTAAGGACGCTATGGGCGGCGGCCTTTAATGGATACGCGGGCCGGGAAACGCAGCGATGCCGGTGGCCGCTCATCGGCGCGGAAGTCGCGCACCATGGCCAGCACTTGCTCATCCGTCTGCGCATTGCCCGTGCCTTGCACAAGGTGGACCTTCGACGTCCGGCCTTCCGTATCGAGCCATAGGTCGACGCGGATGTCGGCGAACGCCAGCTGGCGCGTGCGCGGGTCGCGGGCAAAGGCCAGCTGCAGCGCGTTGGCCACATAGCGGCCATACGATCCCGCGCCGAGGCCGCCGCCACCGCCGCCGCCCGTCATGCCGCCGCCACGCCCGGCCTGGATGCCGAAGGCATCGCTGCCGGCCTGCGCCGCGCCATCGATGGTGACGGGGTCGCCCTTGTCCGGCGACGGGCTTTCCGGCGCGTTATCCATGGGCTTGTCGACCGGCGTCGGTTCCGGCTCCGACACTTCCGGCACCACCTTGTCGGGCACCGGTTCCGGCAGTTTTTCCGGTTCCGGCGGCGGTGGCGGCGGGGGCGGCAGCATCAGCATCGGCGGGGCCGCCACTTCGCGCTTGGTGGCCGCCGTGTCCGACAGCAAATACCAGACCAGCGCGGCCAGCGCACCGGCCAGCAGCGCGCCGCCGGCCACGCCGCCCCAGCGGCGCCACCACTGCGCCGCGCCCGACGGTTCCGAGGCGGCCATCTTCATCATGTCGTCACGCTTCACCTTGCGCTCCTCATGCCGGCTTGCCGGTCACCAGGCCCACCTGGTTCAGGTCTATGCGGCGCAGCAAGTCCAGCACTTCGACCACTTTCGCGTATTGCACGGCAGCATCGCCACGCACGATCACGGGGAAGTCGGGCGTCAGGGCCTTTTCCGTGCGCAAGCGCTCTTCCAGCTCGGGCAGGGTGACGGGATAGGCATCGAGGAAGACCTGGCCCGCGTTGTCGATGGTGATGGCCTTGGTCTTCGGTTTTTCCAGCGCCATGGCCGAACTGGCCTTGGGCAGGTCGACCTTGATGCCGGGAATGCTGGCGTTGCTGGTCAAGATGAAGATCACCAGCACCACCAGCAGCACGTCGACGAAGGGCGTGATGTTGATGCCGCCGCTACGCTTGCGGGGGGTAAACTTGGCGGAGGTGGCCATGGTTATGCGCCCCTCACGCCTGTTGCAGCACGGGACGCATCTGGCGTCCGTCGCCCTGCTCTTCAGCCAGGCGCGTGGCGAATTCATCGACGAAGACGGCCATGTCGGCAACGATGGCGTCCGAACGCGAGGACAGCCAGTTGTAGCCGAACAGGGCGGGAATCGCCACGCCCAGGCCAGCCGCCGTACACAGCAGCGCTGCCGCCATGCCCGGCGCCACCGAGTTGATGTCCACGGCGCCGGCCATGGCCGCCACGACGAACACCAGCATGATGCCGATCACGGTGCCGAACAGGCCGACATACGGCGCGCCTTCGATGGTGGTCGAGAGCCAGATCATGCGTTTCGACATGCGCTCGCTTTCGCGCACCATCACGCCATCCATGGCGGCGCGGATGGCGCCGATCGTCGCGTTCGACACGGCGTTCAGGTCGTAGCCGCGGTCGTGGCGGCGGCGCATCTCGTCGATGGCCACGTCATACAGGCGCCACAGCGAGGAATCCGTCTTCACGGAAGCGCTCAGCTTGCCGTTGCGCGCCAGGTGGTCCAGCGGCGCGCCGGCCGCTTCGTGGAACGACTGCATGAATTGCGCATTGGCGCGCGCGATGGCGCCATAGCTGCGGCCCTTGCCGATCATGATGATCCACGACAGGACCATCATCAGGCCCAGCACGCCGACGACGATCCAGGCGTCGAGCGGCATGGCGGCGATGATGAAGCCGAAATGGCTTTTGCCGGCCTGCTGTTCATCGGCGCCAAACACGGCCAGGCGCGATTCGGCACCTTGCGAAACGGCATCGGCCAGCAACAGGGCATCGGGACGGGCCGTGCGCGACAGGCGCAGCTCGTCGATGGCGCCCGTGAAGTTGTTCAGGGTGGCGGTACCGGAGGCGACCGGCGGCGCATCGGCGCCCACCGAGGCCGCCGTCGTAAAGGCCGGCAGCGCGGTGGCCAGCGACACGGCTGGACGGCCGCCCACGTACAGGGCCACGTTGGCTTTGTCGGCTTTCACCGCCAGGTGCGACCATTGCGCGGCCTGGATCGGTTGGCCGGGCTTGCTGCGCTGGCCATTCACCTGCACGAACGGCACGCCCTGGTCGACACCGATCAGCAATTCATTGGCGCCATCGCGGCGGGCATACAGCACTTGCTGCGGGCCCAGGTTGTCGGGACGCACCCAGGCGGAAAAGGTGAATGGCGCGCCGGCGGCCAGCGCCAGCGAAGGCGAGGCAGGCAGCATCAAAGGGGCCGTGCCCAGGCGGGCGCCGGCGCCGATGACGGAACCGTCGAGCGCCGGCACGGCCGTCTGGGCATGGTTGCCGTAGGCGGTGCTGTCGCGCGAGGGCACGCCAGGCTCGGTGAAGTGGTACACCAGGCTGTAATCGGGGTCGAAGGTGCGCTGGCCATTGCCGGACGCGGGCGCCTTCGGATTGCCGTAGTACATCCACAACTGCTGCGGCGTACCCGCCGTCAGGGCCGGCACGTCGACCCAGATCAGGGCGATGCCCAGGAGCGGGTTGAACTGTTCGATCT
Organism: Janthinobacterium sp. JF4; assembly: GCF_059617925.1. Classification (NCBI taxonomy): domain Bacteria; kingdom Pseudomonadati; phylum Pseudomonadota; class Betaproteobacteria; order Burkholderiales; family Oxalobacteraceae; genus Janthinobacterium; species Janthinobacterium sp. JF4. The sequence continues at coordinate 80,808 of NZ_JCAQAV010000011.1, forward strand.
GGTGGTTCAGCACCGTTTTATCGTCGCCCGCCACGAATCGCAGGTCGGCGCCGTTGTCGCTGACGCCTTCGAAATTGAAGTTACCCGAATGCAAGCGCAGCAGCACGGGAATGCGGCCGGGATCGCCGCCTACGGCACCTGCCTTCGGGCCGGCGTCGACGGTGACGGGTTTGCGGTAAGCCCAGTCGGGCTGCCACCAGGCATGCGCCAGGCCGGGAACGAGCGTGCCCAGGATCGTGAGCAGAAAAAGAAAACGTTGCATGACAGTGATTCTCCGAAGAAAAGTCTAAAAAAGTGCAGTGCTGGTGAGCTGGCCCGTCAGTAGCTGGCCGACAGGTTGAAATTGATGCGGCGCACGTGTTTGTGCGTGCGCGGGCCATCGCGCAGCGGGTAAGCGAAATCGATGCGGCCATTCAGGTAGCGCAGGAACTGGAAGCTGCTGCCCACGCCCACGGACGCCAGGCCGAACAGGTCTTTCTGCTCGATCATCGGATCGCGCAGGCGCAGGCGCGCGCCATCGGCAAAGGCAAACAGGCGCCAGTTTTCCAGGCGGCTGAAATACGTCAGCTGGGGCGTGCGCCATTCGACGGTGCCGGACACGCCGTAGTCGCCCGTCGCTTCGGCCGACAGGTAGCCGCGCACGGAATTGGCGCCGCCGGCGGCCATCTGTTCGCCCGACACGAGCGCCGCGTCGGCCAGCTGGCCCGACATGCGCCCGTGCAGCTGCGCGCCGCTGCCCAGGGTGTAGGTGGCGTTGGCGTCGCCCTTCAACACGAGGAAGCTGGGCGATGCCTTGTAGCGCTTGTTGTCGTAGGCGGCGCTGTCGCTGCCGTAGCCGAACGCGGCGCGCGTGCCGGCCACCAGCGACAGGCCCAGGCCATACGTCGCCGCGTCCGTCTGCGCAAAGCCGTTATACGACACGCTCAGGGGCACGTACTTGAGCGGAATATTGCTGCCCGTGCCATTGAGTTTCAAGGCTTCCTGGTTATCCTTGAAATCGATGCCGGCAGAAAAGCTGTGCCACCAGATGCCGCTGTTGGGCACGGTGTAGTTGACTTTCATGCCCAGCGCGTGGCCCTTGCCCAGCACGCTGGTGCCGCCCGTGCTGGCCACGTTGCTGTTCGACTGGTAGCCCGTCGCTTCCACGCTCCAGCCCTGCGTGCCGATCGGCGCCACGTACGAGGCGGACCACACCTTGGTCTGGTTCAGGTCGCCCGGCGTGCCGAAAAAGCTGATGGTGGCGCTATGCCCCATCTGCCACAGGTTGTCGTGACCGACCGACATACTGGTGCGCAATTTTTTGGTATCGGCGCTGTAATCGTTGTTCAAGCCGACGCTGGCGCGCCACGGGCTACTGTCCTCGACTTTCAAGTCCACGTCCATGGTGCCGGGCAGGCTGCCCTGCTTGACCAGCGGCATCACCTGGCGCTTGGGTCCGCGGTTCAGGGCCGTCAGTTCCACTTGCGCCTGCGTAAAGTCGGGCACCTTGCCTTCCGTCAGGGCCGGCACTTGCTGGCGCACGTCGAGCGGCGAGTTGTATTGCGCACCGACGACGCGCAAGCGTCCCACCTTCGTTTCGCTCACCTGCAGCACCACCACGCCCTGCTCCACCTGCTGCTCCGGCAAGTCCACATAGACGGACTGGTAGCCGCGCGCCTGATAGGCGGCAACGAGGGCGTCGCGCGCCCCTTCCACGTCCTTCAGGGTGCGGCCCGGCCCCAGGAAGGGCGTGACCGCCTCTTCGATGGCACGCGCATCGAGCACGGTATTGCCGCGCACCAGGTATTCCTCGATCGTCACTTGCCGCTCCGGCGCGGCCACGGGAGCGGCCGCCGGGACCGCGTCCTGCGCGCGCGCCATGCCGGGCAGCGCCAGCATGGCCAGGCACAGCATCGTCAAGGCGGTCGCGGGTGCCGCGGGTGCCGCCCCCTTGCCCTGTTTTGTCATTTCACGCATCTTCCATTCACCTTAAAATCAAACGGTTGCCCTGTGTTGCGGCGCTGGGCCGGCGTTTTTTTGCTGCTAATGCTGATCTACTGATGCCTAGACAGCCGCCGCGCGCGGCGACTGCCGAATGTCATCAAATGTTCATAAAACTCACGGTTGCAGTCCGCGCCGCTCGTTCGGCGTGAGCGCCTGCAGCTGCGGCGCCGTCAACGGTCCCGCACCCAGCACCTGCACCACGCCGGCCGGCTGGTAGTTCGATGCCTGCGGTTCGCCGCCCTGGTGCTTGCCAACACCGGCTTCATCCGCCTGCTCATTGCCAAAGCCCAGCACCTTCACCGTGAACAGCGACGGCTGCGCCTGGCGCGTGGCGGCCCGTTCGCGCTGCAGCACGTCCTGCGCCGCCGTGACGGCTTGCGCGGCGGCCGCGCTCGCATTGCTGAGCGCGCCCACGTTCACCGCGGCGATGGCCGGCATGCCCGTCGACTTGCCCTGCACCTGGATGTTCTCCGCATTGACCACCTGCAAGGCCGCCAGGTTGACGTTGCCCGAGACGCGGATGCCCGCCTCGCCCGCGTCGATGGCGCCCAGCGGGGCGATCAGGTCGATATCGCCAGGCGGCACCTCCGGGATCGGGTTCAGGGTGGCGATGCCGGCGCCCGTGTTCGGCGTGGTCGGCGACAGGCTGACCATGCCGATGTCGTCGTAAACCCGGCGCTGCGGCGTAAACACCACGGTGGACTTGGAACCGCGGCCGGCATTGATGTCGCCCTGCGCCGACCAGGCCAGGATATTGCCGCCGAAGGTGGTGAAGATGCGGCTCTGGCCCAGCAGGATGCTGTCCCTGGCATAGATCTGGATTTCGCCGGCGCCCTGCGTCAGCACGCCCGAGCCTTCGCCCGGCACGAAGCCGCCGTCGACGCCCACCAGAGTGCGCCCGCCCGGCGTCAGGATGTCGATGTTGCCGCCGAAGTCGGTGTGGATGCCGGCATCGGCCAGGTCGAACACCGGCAAGTGGTTGTTGCCCGACAGTGCATATTGCTGGCGCGTCAGGTAGTTGACGCCCTTGCGCGGCCGCTTGGTACTGGTGCTCTCGGCGCCGTCCGCATAGTAGGTGGCACCACTGAACATGGTCAGGTCGCCCGCATAGGTCACGGGCTTGCCCTGCGCGTCCTTGGTCGGGAACAGCGTGGCGATGGCCTCGCGTCCGCGCAGGTAGCTGCCTTCGCGCACGCCGCCGGCAGCCGTGTACTCGCGTCCGCCTGCCTTGAGTTCGGCGAAATACACGTTGCGCAGGAAGACACGCTGCTGCTCGGCCGGCAAGGCCGCGAAAAACTTGCGCGCGTCCATGCTGCCGGCATCGAAGGTGAGCCCGGCGCCATTGCGCTGGCCGGCGCCGTAGCGGGTTTCCAGCCAGTTGACCAGGTGCAATTGGCCCGACAGGCCGTATTCGCGCTGCAGATCGCGCCTGGCGCCGCCGCTGCTGGCCTGGAGAGTGTTGTCGAGCTCGCTTTGGCGCGCGGCCAGGAAGGCAGGCGCGCCCGCCGCGTCGCCGCTGTAGCCGAACTGCGTGCGCAACCAGTCGGCCAGGCCCAGGCGGCCGCCATATACGGCCACCGCCTTGCCAGGCTGGTCGGCCAGCGATTTGCCTGGGTCGATCAGGTTGGCCGCGTCGAGATAGCGCGCGGCGAAGGCGTCGTAGTTGGGGCCATGCGCCCCGACCCCGGCCGCCGCCGCGATGCTGGCGCCGCTGCTGCGGTCGCCAGACGTGAGATTCGCCACCGCGCCGATGCTCTTCAACTCGGCCTTGTCGGCCATGTCAATATCGCGCCCAGCCGTCACTTCCAGCGTGCCCGGACCGCCCACGTAGAAGGTGCCGTAGCGGATGTCGCGGCCGGCACGCACGACCGACACCTCGTCCGGATTGTTGTGCAGTATCAGATTGCCACGCGCCGAACCAACCAAGTTTTCCGTCGGCCGCAGCGGCAGCGACGGGTTGGCGTACGCGATCTCCGACGTCCAGCCCAGCAGTCCCTGTGGCGTCGCTTCGCCCAGCCCCAGCGCCGTGCCGGCGTTGACGATGTCGCGTCCGGCACGGATATCGACCGGACCGGCGCCCTCGTACCAAGTGCTGTGGCTGGCCGCGTTGCCGCCGCCGCGCGTGATGATGGAACCGGTGCGCAGCCCGACGATGTCGCCCGCCAGCGCGTAATAGCGCGCCGGCAACTGGTCCTGCACCGCGTAGCCCGATGCGGTGGGCGGCGTCAGCGTGAACAGCGGATAGCGCTGCGGTGACGCGCCCGCTTCGCGCGAGGCGAACAGCAGGCTGGGCGCCTGTGCCTCCTGGTTGACGTTATGCGTGTACATGTCGCCATAGGCGGTAGTGCCGGAAACGCCCGCGAAACCCGGATTGAACGGGCTCGGCAGCGCGCTCGGATCGGCGCCCGACGCCGTCACCGAATAGCCACCCGCGTAGATCGACTCGGCGGCCAGCAGTTCCAGCTGCCCCGGCGTGCGGCGGGTGAAATGCGCATCGACCGGCGACGGCGCCAGCAGCATGCCGGTGGCCGGCCGCGCCAGCGCATTGGTGCCGGTGTCCTCCGCACCCTGGGCGGAGTTGCCCATATACAGGTTGCCGCTGGCGGCCACCGCGCGCAACTGCGACGGCATCACGAAACGCCCGCCGCTGGAAGCCTGGTTGCCGCTGGCGCGGTCGTCGCTCCAGGCCGTGGACGGCGTCAGATTGCCGCCTGCGCTGAACAGGTCGATAGCGGTCGATGGGGTCCACAGCGAGAACCAGCTGTAGCCCTCGCCGTCTTGCGCCACGCCCTGCGCGGTGAACGGCGTGCCGTTGTTGAGCTGGGTCACGCGGCCGGCGTCGCCCACGCCGCCCAGCACCAGGTCGCCGCGCGCATCGATGCGCACGCCGGAGTCGCCCGGCACCACCACCGGGCCGCCACCCGCGATGGACGAGGTGGCAGTGTAGACCTGATAGGCGCGCGACTCCTGGGTGTCGCCCTTGTCGAAGCGCAGCTCGATGCCGCCCACCGCTCCCGCCGCCATGCGCAAGGCGCCGCGCAGGTTGACGAAGGTGCTATTGAGGTCGCCACGGTTGCCGGCGAATCGGGTATCCGGCGTGATCTCGCCGGTCGTGTCGGCAAACGAGCGCACTTCGGCCACCGGATTGAGGCCGCCGCCAATGCGCACGTCGAGGTCGCCGCCTCCGGTCAGCGTGAGCGCGGAACCGTCGGCCGATACCCGGCCGGTGCTGGCCACCGCCAGGTTCAAGCCCTGGCTGCGCATGACGAATTTGCCGCCTTGGTCGGTACGCGGCGACAGCATGCCGGCGGCCTTGCCCGCCTCGAGCACGAGGTTACCGCCGCCCAGGGTGCCGATGCCGGTAAAGCCGGTCATCACGGGCTGGGTCTCGTACAGGTAGTTCGTGCCGAGACCGCCGGCCACATAACTGCCAAAGTTGATCCACCAGGCGGTGGGCACGCCCTCGCCCAGGGCAACGGCGCTGCCGGTGCCCTGGCGCCACAGCCAGGTGCCGACGGCGCTGCTGTCCTGCTGCGGACGCAAATAGCCCAGGTCGTCGGGGCGACGCTCGGTGCCGTAGCCGGCACCCACGAGGTCGCCGGTGACGTCGCCCTGCGCGCGCACCAGCACGTTGCCACCATGCTCGGGATACCAGGCCTGGTACAGGCTTTGCGCGCCACCGTCGACATAGGGCTTGAAGGCGTCGCCATCGGGGCCGAGGATGGACCCCTTGCGATCCGCCGCGCGCGGCAGCCGGTAAGCCGCCGCCACATTCGCGGCCTGGGTACCGGCCGTATATACGCCATACGGTGAACTCTGGCTGAAGTTGCCACCGGCCAGCAGGTCGAGGTCGCCCGTGCCCGTGCGCAGCACGCTGAACAGCTGTTGCCGCGCAGGCATGGACACCATCGGGAAGCTGCCGCCTTCGGGCAGCCAGGTCACCAGGTCGCCCACGCCCCACTGGTTGTACGCCAGCAGCTCCTCCACGCTGGGAAAATCGGCGAGATTGATCAGCGTGCCGGCGGGATAGCCGGCATACAGTTCCGAGTCGCCCATCCAGTAGAAATTGCCCGCCACGCCCTCGATCGGCGGCGCCGCCACCGTCGGCAGGCTCGGCGCCAGAACCGCGCCGTAGTGGTGGTCGGTCAGCAGCAGACTGCGGTTGTCGCCCATGGGGCGCAGCGCGCGGCTATCGGCCGCCTGCATATCGGCACCGGCCACCAGGCGCATCGACCACGACTGCGAACCGCTGGCCAGCATCGGCGCCAGCGCCCAGTTGCGGCCCTGGTTGCCGTCGGCAGCGGCAGGACGCAATGCCACCGAGTCGGCGCCGCCAGGCAGCCGCACCCAGGTTTCGCTCGGCACCAGCGCGCCCTTGCGCAGCTGCAGTTCGCCGGCCAGCACCACGCCATTGGCGGGCGTATCGGGGAAGCCGTCGCCATCGTAGTCGGGGCTCGGCGTATCCCTGACGGCGCCCACCGGGTACGGCAGCGGCACGCCGCCGGGCCAGGTCATGGCCGCCACGGACATCCCCACGGGCAAGCGGGTGCCGGCGTCGAGCCGCGTGCCGCTGCCCAGCGTGACGGCCTTCGCCAGCACGGTGCCGGCCGCATACACGATATCGCCAGCGGCATTGCGCACGGCGCCGCCCAGCACCGTGCCAGCCGGCAATTCCACCTCGGCCGTCAAGGTGGCTTGCGACGGCAACGCCGTGCCGGCCCGCAAGCGCATGGCTTTCATCGGCAAGTCGTAGTTCAAGCTGCGGCCGGACTGGAAGAAGGTGTCGTCGGCCAGCGTGACGAGCTGGCCATGCGGCACGATGACGTCGGCGCCAAACGGCACCCGGCCCTTGGCCAGCATCCAGCCCTTGTCGTCCGGCGTGACCGGCAAGGCCTTGCCGTCGAAGCCGTCATTGATGCTGCCGAAGACGTTCAGGTTGCCGCCGGCGCGCAGCACCAGCGCGCCCGCTTCGCCGGAGCCGGCCACGCCCGTCTTCTGCGTGTGCGGGTTGACACTGGCGTAGCGGTGGCCCGACAGGTCGATGTCGCCATCGACGTGCAGGTCGCCGTCCGGCGTGGCGCTGAGGATGGCCACGCCCGGACGCAGGTGGAAGGCGTCCTTGTTCCTGCGCAAGCCGGACAGGCGGCCATTCATCAGCCCGTCGTTGGCCAGGGCGCCCGTCATGAAAGCCACGCTGTCGTCGTGCTTGCGGTCCAGATAGGCCTGGTCGATGACCTGGTAAGGGCGGCCGTCGGCCGTCGTTTCCGTGCCCGGGCGGGCGTCCGTGTACGACCAGAAGCCATTGACCATGATGGCGCGGGCGCCGTCGATGGCCAGCGGACCGGCCGCATCGATGGCGACGTCGTTGCCGGTGGCGCCGCCGAGGCGCCGGGCGCTCAGCTCCAGCGTGCCCAGCGAGGCGATGCGGTCAGCCTTGCCGGCGGTGCCGGCGCGCAAGTCCATGCGCGCGCCGGTATCGAGCACCAGGCGGCCGCTGCCGGCATCGATGTCGATCACGGCGCGGTTGGGCGCCTCGATCACCTGGCCGTAGCTGTCGACCCGCAGCACGCTGCCGTGGGCGTCAAGCAGCGCGCTGCCGGCCACGCTGACGCCGTCGCGCGCGGCCAGGCGGATGCTGCCCACCTGCTCGCCGCTGGCGTCGACCGTGCCGTTGACGGCCAGATGGCCGCCGTCCACCGAGACCGTGATTTCGCGCGCTTTCAATTCACTGTCCAGCACCAGGTCGCCCTGCTTGAGCTGGAAGCTGCGGCTGCCGAACACGCCGCCCTTGCTCAGGCGCTGGTTCAGTCCCTTGAAATCGGCGATATGCTGGCCGCGCACGTCGAGGCCGCCCGCCGCGAACGGCACGTCGGTGCCGCCCGCGTCGTAGTGGCCGCTGCTGCCGCCGGCGATGCTGCCCAGCAGCGCCACGCGGCCCGCCTGCGCGTCCAGCGCGCTGGCGGTGAGCTTGCCGGCGCGGTTGTTGACGGCCGAGAAATCGATGCTGGAAGCGGCCGCCTGGCGCACGTCGCCGTGGCGGCTGTCGAGCACCACGTCGCCGCCCCAGCTGTACTTGGCCACGCCGTTGAAATCGATCTTGCGGCCGGCCAGGTCGAGCCGGGCACCGTCGCCCAGCACCACGTCTTGCTCGGCGGACACGCTGAGCTTGCCGCTTGGCAGCAGCACGGCCGTGTCGAGCGTCACGCTGCGCCCTTCCAGCGCCACTTCGGCGCCCAGTGCGCCGGCCAAGGCGGCCGCGCCCGGGGCCGTTGCGGCCACGCCCGATGGCTTGGCGACATGGATGTCGCCGCCCGCCTTGATCTTGTTGACGGAGCCGGCAGCGCCGGTGAGCAGCGCCGTGTTCAGCGCCAGATTGCCGCCGCTGCGCAGATAGCCCTTGCTGGCCGTATCCCAGCCGCTTTGCGACTGGTACACCGACAACGATCCCGTGTGGTTGGCCGTGATGCGCTCGCTGGCGTTGAAAACAACGTCGCCAAAGCCGAGGATCAATCGGTCCATGCCGTGGATGGTGTCTGGCCGGCTGTTCGGGCCATAGCCGAACTCGACCTGGCGGGCGTCGACCTGCAGGCGCCCGCTGCCGCTGCCGGCGCCGCCGGCGGCGACCAGGCCCGGCGCGGTCGTGGCGCCGTTCCACACCAGCACATCGGTCTTGATGCGCGCCACGGCGTCGCTGCCCCCGGCGCCGTAGATCGCCGGGGTGCCGATCACCAGCCGCTCCAGCGACGATTTTCCCGTGCTCGCGTTGATGGTCGACAATTCGACGTTGTCGTAGAAACGGATGGCGTCGCGCGCCGTCAGCGCCAGGTTTTCCAGCGCAGGCGCGCCCACGCCGGCGTCGCCGCGCAGCAAACGGTCGAGGATGCCCTGGTTCAGGGTCAGTCCGGCCGGCAGCGCGTCGCGCGCGTCCATGGCGGCCAGCGACGCTGCGCTGCCCACATTGATGCCGCCCACGGCCAGCACCAGGTTGCGGGTGCCGTAGGTGGTGGCGTCGCGCAGGTTGAAGCTCTGGTCGGTGGCGGCGGCGATGCTGCCTTCCGAATACAGCGGCGTGCTGCCGCTGCACACGGCGCCCGCCGCGCAGGTGCCGATGTCGATGCGGCCCGGGCCCGACACCGGATCGGTACTCACGCCAGGGGCCAGCATGTCCAGCCGGCCATTCGATACGGCCAGCACGCTGGACGTACCCGGCGCATACACGTAGCCGTCGCCCGAATCCCAGGCAGCCTTGCCACGGCCCAGGGTATTGATGCCGCCACCCTGCTCGATGACGATGCCGCCAGCCTTCTTATTCGTCACCAGGAACACTTCGCCAGCCTTGAGCACGGCACCATCGCGCACCACGATGTTATCGACACCGCCCTGGAACTGCGCGATGTTCGCTTGCTGGTTGCCGTTGCTGCTGCTGTAGTTGACGGTGGGCAAGCCGCCGATGCCCAGGCGCGGGGCGCCGATGGCGTTCAGGGCGTCGACGCGCACGGCGATACCCTCGAAGCCGACGGTGGGCGCGGCGCCGCTGCCGATGATTTCGTAATTTTTGCCGGAGCCGCCCAGCAGCAGCGCGCTGCCGCCGAAACCATCCTTGCCGGGCGCGTAGTTGGCCGTGCCGGCAAAGCGCAGCGCGTCGTCCGTGCTGGCCTTGGGCAGCACCAGTTCGATGTGCAGCGCCTTGGCGTCGCGTTCGAGCAGCGGCCGCGGCACGCCGTCGCGCACCGCCTGCGCCAACGCGAAGGCGGCGTAGCTCGTTTCATTGTATTGCGAATAGCTGCGCAGCACGTCGGCCGGCGTCAGCACCGCCTGCGATGGCAGCGCCGCGCGGCGGTCGGTATGGCTGGTGCCCAGCTGGACTGCGGCGGCAAACGAACCGTTGCGCATGGCCGTGGCCGACCCGACAGGCAAGCCGCCGGCGGCCAGGCCGTTCAATTCCACCCGGAACGCGCCGGGCAGCAGCGCAAAGCTCGACGGCAGCAAGGTATACGTGCCGGCAGCCAGGCCGGGCACGCCGGCGCCGATGGTGATCTGGCGCCCCAGCGCCGGATCGCCGGCGCCATTTTCGGCCACGATGGGCGCATAGCCCGCCTGCGCGCCCGGCACGATGGCGTAGACGGGATTGGTGGCCAGGCCCGGCAGCACGAAGCCGCCTTTGCCGGACGTCTGCACCAGCGGGTTGAGCCGGGCGTCGGTCGAGCCGCCGCGGCCGGCCAGGAAGGCCGCGCCGGTCAGGGTGCCGCCGCCTGACAGGTCGAGCACGGCGCCGGCGCGCACATCGACGTGCTCGCCGGTGAGCACGACGGCCGGGTCATTGCCCACGCCCTTGTACGCGACATCGACGCCGTCCATCATGTAGCTCAGGCCATCGAGCGAGCCGCCGTACGGCATCATCAGGCCGTTGGCGCTGACCGACGTCACGCTGCCAGGCAGCAGATTGGTGTGGCCCGTCACGGCGCCATTCGTATTCTGGCCCAGCGTGATTTTGCCCAGCGGCGCGCGCAGCACGCCACCCTGGTTCACCGTGCCGGCACTCAGCTCCAGCGAGCCGAACACCGAGTAGGGCAGGGCCGGCAACGGCGCGCCAGGGTCGCCGCTGCGCTCGATGGTCAGCTTGCGGGCCGGGTCGAACTCGGTCGCCATTTGCCCGAATTCGTTGATCACGTTGCGTTTGCCCACCTCCACCTTGCCCGTGGCGCCGCTCACCGGATAGATTTGCGCGCCCGCCAGTGTCAGATTGCCGGGCGTGTACAGCGCGGCCGCCGTGCGCATGCGGATATCGCCGCTCGAGCGCAGCGCCAGCTCGCCAAAGGCGTCGCGCTTGACCACCAGGTCGTCGGCCACGTTTTGCGCGATCACGCCATTGCTGCCGACATTGACGGCGTTGGCGAGGTCGATCAGCGCGGCATGCAGCGTCAGACTGGCGTGGTCGTCCACGTTGGGTACGCCCAGTTTGCCGGCACCGACGCCGCCGTTGCCGGAGCCGCGCACCGGGTTCGGCATCAGATGGTCGTCGCTCTGGGTACGGCTGGTGCCGGCCAGACGGATGTAGGGCGCCGCCAGTTTGACTTGCGCCGTGGTGGCGGCATCGGCATGCTCGGCCAGGGCCAATGCGCTGGCCGTCAGGCGCAGGCTCTGCCCCAGCGACAGGTCGAGGTTGCCATCAAAACTGATCAAGCCGTTCGACAGCAACGCCAGGTGGTCGAAGCCGCCGGCGGCCACGCGGTCCGCACCCAGCCGGGCCACGCCGTAGCGCAGCGCTGGATCGCTGTCGCCCGCCTGCAGGTCGGTGGCCAGGCCACTCTCGCCCTGCAGGCGCGACAGCACCAGCTCGCGCGGCACGCGCACCGCGTCTTCCACGCCCAGGCCCTTCAAGTCGAGCTTGCCGACGATGCCGTAGTTCGGCGCCTCGAGGCTGAGCGCCAGCGTGCCGCCGGCCGCGCCAGTACCACCGGCTGCCGCATGCAGGCTGCCGTCGAGCAACAAGCCGCGGAAGGAGCTCAAAGCAATGGTGCCGCCGTCACCGGCCACCTGCACGCTGCCCTGGCCGGGCAGGTCGAGCCGGGCGGTGGCGCCGGACGCTTCCAGGCGCGCGCCGGGGCGCACGATGACGAAGGCGTCGGCCGCCTCGACCTGGGTGGCGTCGAGATGGTGCTTTGCACCGATCTCGATGGTGCCGCCAGCGCCCACATGGCCATACACGCCGCCCTGGGCGTCGGTGGCGGTGGCCGCGCGTCCGGCCACGTCGAGCACCGCGCGCTCGCCGATCCAGATGGACTGGGCATTGGCGCTGCCGTCCGGACGGTTGATCTCGCCACCGGTGACGAGCATGCCCGGCAACACGGAAATGCGGCCGCCGGCCGCGCTCAGCGTGCCTTCCACGGTGATCTGGCCGTTGCCGGTCAGGCTGATGCTCTTGCCGTCGTCCACGCGCAGCGTGGCGCCCTGGCCCACCACCAGCGGCGCCTTGGCGTTGCGGGTGCCGGCCGACAGCGCGATATCGGCGCCGGCACGTTGCTTGAGCACGCCTTTCACGGCATTTTCCTGCCACAGCGGCGCCAGCCACGGTTGCAGGACGGCGGCTGGATCGACGCCGGTGGGCAATTGGCCCGCCAGCGCCAGGTCGGCGCGCAGCAAGGGCATGCTGACGTCGATGGTGGCGCCCTGCGCCACCTGCACACCTTGCTGGCCGTTGATGTTGTAGTGCGCAAAGCCGCGCTGGAACAGGTCATTGTCCAGCACCAGCAGCGGCTTGACCACCAGGTCCTTCGGCGCACGGTTGCCAGCCAGCAAGCGATCACCCGCCTGCAAGGTCACATCAAACGCGAACGCAGTACCGGCCGCGACCCTGGCGTTGAAAGCGGGCACCGGCATGCCGTTCGGGAAAGCATCGGCCGGCACCAGGTAGCCCGAGCCGAGCTTGCCGCGCACGCCCGTGAGCGTGACGCCGGACGGCACGGTCATGCCGCTGCTGTAGACGATGCCTTTGCTGTCGGTGACGAAGATGAATTCATAGCTGATCGAGGCGGGCGGCACCACCCAGGCGGCCGGCAGGGTGTAGGCGCGCGCCGCGCTGAAGTCCGGCAAGTCCAGCAGCGGCTGGCCGGGCTGGACCTTCGTGCTGATATAGCTGAAGTCGGCATCGAGCACGGTGCCGGCCTGGATGGTGAAGGCTTCGGCCAAGGTCAGGTGCACGGGCACGGACTGGCCTGCTGGCAACACGCCATTGCCGGCCAGCACGCCGCCGCCCAGCGCCACGCCGGTACCGCTGTCGATGGTCAAGGTGCCGCCGCCGTTGACGCCGTAGCCACGCAGTTCGCCATCGAGCACCAGCGTCTCCGACTTGACGCCGTTGGGATCGTTCTGATTCGCGCGCAAGCTGATGTCGCCGCCGCGCCCGCCCTTCAGCTTGCCGTCGGCCAGCACGGCCGCGCCCGAGGACGTGTCGATCGCGCTGCCGGCCGCCAGGTTGACGCTACCGCTGCTGACCAGCGCCACCGCGCCGCCGTTGACATACGGCAGGCCGGACGTGTTGCCCGGATCCAGCTTGAGCTGGCTCCACAGGCCGCGCGTGTCGAGCGTCACGCCGGCCGTCACATCGATGCCCACCTTGGTTCCAGCCGCTGGCGTGGCGACCGTTGTATCGAGCCACCCGCTGGCGCCGGTGGACAGCTTGCTGACGATGTCGCCCAGCGCAATGCGGCCGCCACGCGCCGTCAGCCCGGCATTGACCTTGACCTGGGGCGCATGCAGCGCAATGTCGCCGCCAGGCATGACCTGCACCGCGGCGTCGACCTCGATGGCGCTGCCGGCGTAGGCCTTGATGCCGCCCAGGTGTTGCGCGTTGAGCCAGCCGGCGTCCAGATAGGTCTTGCCGACCAGGTTTTCGGGCAGCGCGTCTTCGCGCAGCAGATTGCCGGCACTGGCGCCGCCGGTGCCGATATGGATGGCCTGCAGCAGCGCCGCCGGATTGTCGCGCAGCTGCGCGCTGGCGGCGTCGTACACGGGCGCCAGCTGGCCCAGCACCAGCTGGCCGTTGCGGGCGGCAGCCAGTTGCGACTGGCGATAACTGTCGAGGGTGGCGTCGCGCGCGTCCTGCTGGCGCTCGCCCTGAAACACGCTCGATGCGATCGCGCCTTCGAGCACGGCGGATGTGGTTCCCACCAGCACGCGGCCCGCATCGCGGCCCACGGTATAGCCGTTTTCCAGCCGTTGCTGGGCGCCGACCAGGGGACTGGCGAAATTTTCCGTCGTTTCTGCGCCCCAGCGCTGGTGGTGCGCGGCGTAGCCTTGGTAGACGCCCGTATACAGCATGTCGCCCGGCGCCGTCGACAGCCTGTAGAGCTGACCATCCTTGCCGCTGAGCCAGCTCTGCCGAATCATGCCCGTCTGGACGTCAAAAGTACCGCCGGACACGTTGAGCAGAGAGCCGGCCTGGGTCACCAGTTCACCGCCCTGGAAGGCTACCGTGCCGCCCTGCGCCGCCCATTCGCCGATGCCATGGCCACTGGTGTTCAGATAGCCGCTCACTTCGAGCAAGCCGCCGCCCGTGTACCAGCGGTCGGTCGGATAGCCATTCGTGCCGGCCACCACCCGCACCAGATCGCGCCGGTCGACCCACAGGTCGGTGCTGTTGAGGGCCTTGCTGTCGCGGTTGCCGGGCGCGTCGCGCTGCTCGTTGCCCTGGGCATTGATCAGCACATTGTTCGAAGCCATCGCCACGTTCACGCCGACGGCGCCGGAGACGTCGATGCTGGCGCCGCGTGCCACTTGCGTGCGGCGCGTGGCTAGCGCATTGACCTGGCCGCCGGTGGCCAGGGTCAGCGAGCCGCTGTCGAAGACGATATCACGGCCGGAGGCAATCTGGATCAGCGACAGATCGCGCCGGTTGTAGGCGCCGTCGCTGGGCAGCGCCGAATCCTTGATGAGCGCGTCGCGCAGCACGTCCAGCGCGGTGGCGCCGCTGTCGTCGAGCAGCACCGTGGTGAGGCTGTCCGGCGCCAGGGTGACCAGGCCTTCGCTGCCGTCCGCCTTCAGGTGCACGGTGCCGCGCGTCGTCACGCTGGTGCTGCTCAGCAGCACGCCGGCCTGCTTCACGTCGCGGCCCGTCAGGGTGACGTCGCCGGTCAGCGCCTGCACCAGGCCGGCATTCGTCACCTTGCCGGCGCCGCTTTGCGCGTTGAACTTGGCGTCGACCTCGTTGCCGCGCGTGCTCGATGTCTGGTTGGCGTCCGTGCCCAATCCCTTGCGGATGACGAAGCTGTCGCCAGCGGCCAGCGTCACTTGACCGTCCGGCGCCGACAGGCTGCCGCCGTTATGTACTTCGCGCCCGGCCAGCAGCACGTAGCCGCCGCCTTCCGTCACCGTCTGCGGCTTGCGCGTGCTGATCTGCGCACCGGCCTGCACCACCACGTCGGCCGTGGCGCTGGCGTGCGTGGCCACGCCGCCGTTGAGCACCAGGTCGTTGGCCAGCGTGGGCTTGAAGCCCGAGCCCAGGGTTTCGCTGTAGATGCCCTTCTTGAATTGACTGTCGCTCATGCCCACGGCGGCGGCCACCAGGCTGCGCGTGTCGACCTGGCTGCTGCCGGAGAACACGATGCCGTTGCGGTTGACCAGCATCACCGTGCCGTCGGCCTTGATCTGGCCACGCACCTGGCTGGGACGGGCCAGCGGATCGTTGACGCGGTTGAGTACGGACCAGTTCGCCAACTGGTCAAATTGCAGGGTGGTATTCTGGCCGATATTCAACGTTTCCCAGTTCAGGATCGCCTTGTCGGCCGTCTGCTTGACGGTCACCACGGTCTTGCCGTCGGCCTGCGCCTGCGTGGGGCCGTTCGCGTTGATCCAGCCGGCCGTCAGGCTGTTGCTGTCGACTTTCAAGCCGCCTTCGGCCAGGCCTTCCGGCACCTTCGAGCCGGCGGCAATGGCCGCCTGGCGTGCCGCCTGCTGGGCCGCCTGCTGCACGGCGATGGCGCGCGCCGCCAGTTGCAGATTGTTCAGCGAACTTTGCAGCTGTGCATTGGCTTTTTGCTGCTGCGCCTGCTTATTGTCCGTCCCGATGATGGCCTGGCCATTCGGCAAGCGTCCCGTGGCGGCGGCCGTGCCCTGCTGCGCGCCCTTGCCGGCAAACCAGGCGACGCTGAACGGCTGCTGCGCCTGCGCGCCGCCTGCCTGCAGCAGCACGGCGATGGCCAGCGCCAGCGGTTTCAATCGCACCGGGCGACCGGTCCGGTTGCCCGCCATGGCGGAGGAGGATGCGTGTTTCGTGACCGACTTGCTTCGCTGCATGGCGACATTCCCTTTTCATGTTCCGTTGCTGACCGATATCGCGAGGCGGCGCGCGGCACGCACGGGGCGGGCGGCAGGCACTGATTCGCGGCTTCCAGCAGCATTGACAGGGAACAAGGTCCGGGACTGCAAAAGGTCATGAAAATGTCATAATTGGCGAGATGCCATCGACGTGCATCGCTAGCCAAACAGCACGATGCCGCCCGGCAGCCGCGTCACGCGCGCGCCATACGCATCCTGGATCAGGGCGATCACGTCATCGAGGCGGTCGAGCGAAAAACTGGCTTGCACGCGCGTCTGTTTCAAGGCCTCGCCATTGAGGATCAGCTTGCCGGGACGGTAGCGGTTCACCTCGTCCACCACCTCGGCCAGGGTGCTTTGTTTAAATACCAGCAGGCGCTGGCGCCACGCGCTGACCTCGCCCCTGGCCACCGCATGCGCGATGCCAAAATGCTCGGGCCGGTAGCGCAACTGCTGGCCGGCCGCCAGCTCCGCATCGTTGCCGGCCTGCACCACGCGCAGGCGGCCCGCCAGACACGTCACGCACACTTCCTGGCCGAGTAGCCGGATATTGAAGCGCGCGCTGCCAGCCGACACCATGCCGTCGCCCGCCTGCACGCGCACGCGCGCCGCGCCGCGCAGGCCGGCCTGGAATTCCGCTTCGCCCGCCAGCAGCACCAGCGCCGTGGTGCCGTCCTGCGGGGGCGCCGCGTCGAGGCGCGTCTGCGTATTCATCTGCACCAGCACGCCGCCGTCGAGCGCCACTGCACGCTGCTCGCCCGTGCCCGTGGCGTAGTCGGCGCCCAGGCCCGCCACGGCCGGCCACAGGTCCGTGGGCGGGCGCAGCACCAGCAAGCCCAGCGAGGCCGCCACGGCGCCACCGAGCCAGGCGCGCCGCGCCATGCTGGCAGGCGCCTGCGCCCGCTTGATGGCGCGCGCGGCCGGCGCCATGGCGCCCCACACGGCGCGCGCCTCGGCAAACGCGTTGGCATGCTTGCGGCTGCGCGCGCACCAGTGGCGAAACACTTGCGCGTCGCGCTCGCTGACCTGGCCTGAGGCCAGCCGCACGACCCACGCCTGCGCTTCCTGTTGGATGACACCCATGTCGTCTTCCGCTTGTTCAGTCATGATGTTTAGACGTTTTTCCCGCGCCGGGACCGAAGCGCTGAATAAAATCGCGTCCCATGCGCTCGCAGCAATGTTCGAGGCCGGCGCGCAATTCCTTCTCCACCGTGCGGGCGGAAATGCCGAAGCGTTCGGCGATGTCGCGGTGCGGCAATTGATCGACGCGGGCGGCGATGACGATGGCGCGCCGGCGTTTCGGCAACTCCTGCAAGGCCCGTTCCAGTTCCTCCAGCTCGGCGCGCGCGCTGAAGGTGCGGGCCGGGTCGGCCAATTCATCGGCCATCTCGTACAGGTCATCGATGTCCGGCAGGCTGAGCAGGCGCGCATTGTCGCGGCGTTGATCTTCCGCAATGTTGATGGCGATGCGCATCAGGTAGGCGGACGGGTAGCTGATCGCCTCGGGCGCGTTCATCCGTTCGACCCGCAAATACGTTTCATGCAGCGCATCATTGGCCAGGTCTTCCGAGCCCAGGCGGCGCTGCAGATGGCGGCGAAACTGTCCGTAGCGTTCCAGGAACAGCTTGCGCAAGGTGGCTTTCAGCAAATCCGACATGCTCAAGGCGCCCCGGCAAGCAGATACGGCGCGCAATCGGCGTCCGGGTCGGGCCGCGGCGTCAACAGGATCGTCAGCGGCTGCGGCAAGCCCGCCGGCGGCGCGCCATCGATCAGCAGGTTGCGCAGACGGTGCAGCACGGCGCGGTCGCGCGGTTCCACGCCGCTCGGTTCGAGCACATGCACATCTCGCACCTTGCCCCGCTCGTCGAGCCACAGCTGAAAAGCCAGGCGGTAGCGGCCGAACGCGTCCGGATGCAAGCGGCACAGGGCGCGCGTGAGCGAGCGCTGCAGGATGGCCGCATAGCCTTGCAACGGTGCTGTAGCAGGGGCAGCCTCGGCCGGCAGGGGCGCAGGCGCCACCGGGGTGTCGGCCAGCGCCAGCAAGGTGAACGCATTGCTGCCGCTGAAGCGCGCGCCCAGCTGCGTGCCTGCCAGCAAGCGCTGCAACGCCTCGGCCGGCGTATAGTCGCCGCGCACGGGCGAGGCCACTCTTCCGGCCGCCAGCTGGCTGCTGACCAGCACGGAATACCCGGTCACTTCGCCAAACGCCACCAGGGCCGCATCGAGCGGCTGGGCGGGCAAGTCGAAGCGCAGGGTCGTGTGCGCGGCGGTATCAGCACCGTCCGCACTGGCAGCCGGCCGCACGAATGTCATGAATGTCATCAATGTCATCAGCAAGCAGGCGGACAGGGCATTACCCCTTGCGGCGCGGTGGTGGATTCGTGTCATTTTTCAGGGAAATCAACGAGAGCCTGCTCATGAGGAAGTGTCTTGACTGCGCTAGTGCAAGCAGAATGGCAGGATGGTAGCTTCATAAAATGACAACTGTATGACATTGCTCATTAGCGACCGGGCTTGCGTGTCATCAGCGCGACATATGACTTTGCTATGCTGAGCGCTTCCCCACCGCTCCGGGAGCCGCCATGGCGCGCCTGTTATCACTGTTGCTGCTGGCCTGCGCCGCCCTGCCCGCGCAGGCGGACGAGCACACCGTCGTCGTGAAAGCCGCCGCGCCGCAGAAAGCCTGCGTGGAAGTGGAGGTGCATGGCCAGCGCGCCCCATCGATGTCTTGCTTGAGTGAAAAATTATTACCTAGCAGCAACACATTGACCCGCCAGCCGCCAGCCCTGTCCGGCGCGGAAGCGATCGTGCAGCGCCCGTCGAACCAGCTGGGCCTGTACAACCGCGCCGCCCTCGAACACCGCATGGGCAATGCCTTTGGCAAATCCGTCACGCCGCAGCGGCCGCCGCCACCGCCACCCGCCAGTCCGCTGCTGCCGTCCCGTTGAAGCCGTTGTCAACGCACAGTCCATTTGCGCTGTCAAGATTGCGCAATCGCGCCGATTGCGTATCATTCCAGGCTTGATCGCTCTGGAAACAACCATGCTGCCCACTATCGAACAACGCCTTGCCCTTGAACTTGCCGCCAAACCGGTGCAGGTTGCCGCCGCCATCGAACTGCTCGACGAAGGCGCCACCGTGCCCTTCATCGCCCGTTACCGCAAGGAAGCGACCGGCGGCCTCGACGATATCCAGTTGCGCCTGCTCGAAGAGCGTTTGCGCTACCTGCGCGAACTGGAAGAGCGGCGCGCCGCCATCGTGGCGTCGATCACGGAACAGAACAAGATGACGCCCGAGCTGCTCGACGCCGTCATGCACGCGGAAGACAAGACGCGCCTGGAAGATTTGTATCTGCCGTACAAGCAAAAGCGCCGCACGAAGGCGCAGATCGCCATCGAAGCGGGCCTGATGCCGCTGGCCGACGGTTTGCTGGACAATCCCGAACTGACGCCGGAAATGGAAGCGGGCAAGTTCCTGCGCGACGCGTTTACGAGTGCCGACGGCAACAACCCGGGCGTGCTTGACACCAAGGCGGCCCTCGACGGCGCGCGCCAGATTCTGATGGAACGTTTCGCCGAAGACGCAACGTTGCTGCAAACCTTGCGCGAGTACGTGCAGGAACACGGCATTGTCGAATCGAAAGTGGTGGAAGGCAAGCAGGACGAAGGCGAAAAATTCGCCGATTATTTCGACTACTCGGAAACCATTTCCACCGTCCCCTCGCACCGCGCGCTGGCCCTGCTGCGCGGCCGCCGCGAAGGCATCCTCGACGTCACCCTGCGCCTGGACACGGAAGCGGAAAAACCGAAATGGGATGCGCCGCACAATCCGTGCGAAGGCCGCATCGCCGCCCGCTTCGGCATCAAGGGCCTCGGCCGTCCAGCCGACAAATGGTTGCTTGATACGGCGCGCTGGACCTGGCGCGTAAAAAGCTTCATGCACCTGGAAACGGAACTGATGGGTGCGCTGCGCGAACGCTCGGAACTCGACGCCATCAATGTCTTCGCCACCAATCTGAAAGCGCTGCTGCTGGCCGCGCCGGCCGGCCAGCGCGCCACCATGGGTCTCGATCCTGGCTTGCGCACGGGCGTGAAAGTGGCCGTCGTCGATGCCACCGGTAAAGTGGTCGACACGGCCGTGATCTACCCGCACCAGCCGAAGAACGACTGGGATGGCTCGCTGCACACCCTGGGCCGCCTGGCCGCCAAGCACAATGTGTCGCTCATTTCCATCGGCAACGGCACGGCGTCGCGCGAGACCGATAAACTGGCGCAGGATTTGATCAAGCAGCATCCGGAAGCGAAGATGACGAAGATCGTCGTCTCGGAAGCGGGCGCATCGGTGTATTCGGCGTCCGAATTCGCCTCGAAAGAGTTGCCGGACATGGATGTATCCCTGCGCGGCGCCGTGTCGATCGCGCGCCGCCTGCAAGACCCGCTGGCCGAACTGGTCAAGATCGATCCGAAATCGATCGGCGTGGGCCAGTACCAGCATGACGTGAGCCAAAGCCAGCTGGCCCGCTCGCTCGATGCCGTGGTGGAGGATTGCGTGAACGCCGTCGGCGTGGACGTGAACACGGCCTCGGCGCCGCTGCTGGCGCGCGTGTCCGGCCTGTCGGCC
This sequence comes from Janthinobacterium sp. JF4, assembly GCF_059617925.1. Classification (NCBI taxonomy): domain Bacteria; kingdom Pseudomonadati; phylum Pseudomonadota; class Betaproteobacteria; order Burkholderiales; family Oxalobacteraceae; genus Janthinobacterium; species Janthinobacterium sp. JF4. The sequence goes on from NZ_JCAQAV010000011.1 coordinate 101,226, forward strand.
AGCGTGGCGCAAAGCATCGTCACCTACCGCGACATGAAGGGCGCGTTCACCTCGCGCGCAGCCTTGAAAGCCGTGCCGCGCCTGGGCGATAAAACGTTCGAACAGGCGGCCGGCTTCTTGCGCGTGATGGGCGGCGAGAACCCGCTGGACGCCTCGGCCGTCCACCCGGAATCGTACCCGCTGGTGGAAAAGATCCTGGCCGACATCAAGAAGGACATCAAGGCCGTCATCGGCGAAACGGCCCTGCTGAAAACCTTGAGCCCGGCAAAGTACGCGGATGAGACGTTTGGCGTGCCGACCATTTCCGACATCCTGAAGGAACTGGAAAAGCCGGGCCGCGACCCGCGTCCTGAATTTACCACCGCCACCTTCAAGGAAGGCGTGGAAGAAATCCGCGACTTGCGCCCGGACATGATCCTTGAGGGCGTGGTCACCAACGTGGCCGCCTTTGGCGCTTTTGTCGACATCGGCGTGCATCAGGATGGCCTCGTGCACATTTCCGCCCTGTCGAACACGTTCGTGAAAGACCCGCACACGGTGGTCAAAGCTGGGCAAGTGGTGCGCGTGAAAGTGCTGGAAGTCGATGAAAAGCGCAAGCGCATCGCGCTGACCATGCGTTTGACGGACAGCGCGCCGCAGGCGGGCAGCAAACCGGAGCAAAAAGGCGACCGCAACGACCGCCGCAGCATGGCGCAGCACCAGTCGCAGTCGCGCAATGCGCCTGAACCGGCCGGCAGCATGGCCGCCGCGTTCGCCAAGCTGCGCGGTTAAGTCCGTGGCCGCCAGGCAGGACCTTGTCATCCTGGCGGTGGACGCCGCCAGCGCCGATGCGCAGTTATTGCTCGACGAATTGTCGGACGTGCTGTTGCGCCTGAATGGCGACAGTGGCCGTTCTTCCTTCGATGTCGAGGCGGCAACGCCGCGCGGCGGCTTTTATATTGCCCGCGACGGCACCGGTGAACTGCTGGGCTGCGCCGCCTTGCGGCCGCTGGGCGAGCCGGACAGCGCCACGGCAGAACTCAAGCGCATGTATGCGCGCCCGGGTTCTGTCGGCGTGGGCGCGGCTCTGCTGGCCCATGTGGAGGCGCAGGCGCGCCGGCATGGCTACCGGGCCGTGCACCTGTCCACCCGCGTGGCAAATAGCCGCGCCGTGGCGTTCTATGCCAAGCACGGCTATGCGCCCGTCATTGCCTGGGGCAAATACGTGGGCACGGCACAATCGGTGTGCATGGGCAAACAGTTATAAGCGACAACGTGGCTGACTTGCCCGATTTATGACTTGAGCGCATACCCGTGCCGTCGTTTTCTTATAAAATGACGGCATCTATTTATTTACCCATCAGAGGCAGCTATGAGCGACGTACAAACCTGGATCAAAGAAACCGTGACGAGCACGCCAGTCGTGCTGTTCATGAAGGGCACGGCCCAGTTCCCGCAGTGCGGCTTTTCCGGCCGCGCCATCCAGATCCTGAAAGCATGCGGCGTGGAAAACATCGCCACCGTCAACGTGCTGGATGACCCGGAAGTGCGCCAGGGCATCAAGGATTACTCGAACTGGCCGACCATTCCGCAGTTGTATGTCAAAGGCGAGTTCATCGGTGGTTCCGATATCATGAATGAAATGTTTGAATCGGGCGAACTGAAGTCCCTGCTGGATGCCTGATAGCCAGCTTGTGCGGCCGCGCCGTATCGTCGTGGCCATCACGGGCGCCACGGGCGCCGTGTATGGCTTGCGGCTGCTGCAATTGCTGGTCGCCACTCCCGGCGTCGAGACGCATCTGGTCTTGTCGGATGCGGCCGTACTGACCCTGCACCAGGAAACGGGTGTGGGGCGCAAGGACATCGAAGCGCAGGCGCACGTGGTGCACAAGCTGCGCGACATCGGCGCGAGCATCGCCAGCGGCTCGTTTCAATCGGATGGCATGGTCGTCGCACCGTGCTCGATGAAGACCCTGGCGGCCGTGGCGCATGGCTTGTCGGATAATTTGATTACGCGGGCCGCCGATGTGGTGCTCAAGGAGCGCCGCCGCCTGATCCTGATGGTGCGCGAAACGCCGTTCAACCTGGCGCACCTGCGCAATATGACCGCCGTGACCGAAATGGGCGGCATCATCTTCCCGCCATTACCGAGCTTCTATCACCACCCGCAAAGCATTGCGGAGATGGTCGACCATACGGTGGCGCGCGTCATCGACCTGCTCGGCATCGAGCACGCCCTGGCGCCGCGCTGGAATGGTTTGAAAACCCCAGATCCATCAACAACAAACTGAAAAACTACTGAAAACTACGCACGTCACGATGCCTGACAAAAGCGTAGCGAGCGGAAGGAAGAGGTGGTCGAGAAGCGCAACCGTGCTCTAGCACGGTGAGCATCGCAGACCGCCTATGCCGACGCGCAGTAGCTTAGCTCAGGCATCCATCACCGTTTTTCGAACTGAACGGCACTGGCCTGCTTCAAATCCCTGGCTTCTTCAACCATCCTGCGGTGGGCGATCCGTTTGCGCATCACTTCCGCATGTTGCGCGGCAGTCATGGGGGGCACGGTCATCAAGTCCTTCAGCTGCGCGGTATTGCTGTAGTTACTTTTCATAAGACGGCTCAAATGCTCGGCTCCGTAGTGGATGAACTGGCTGCTTCTGATGTGATTATGCGCTGGTATTGGCCGCTGCGCCGCTGCGTGCGGGATTATTGTCAAATAATTCCGCTGCAGCGCAACATGCGAGGTCTTATTGTGCGGCAAAATCATGTCTCCAGTATGACGCTGCGCAAATAAAAGGACAGGGGAAGCGCCGTCGGCGAAAGGCGGACGGCGCCGGCCGGGGATGGCCTGAATGCTTACTTTTGGTAGTTGACTCTGACCAGCATGCGAATAAATTCTCGCGCGATTTGACGATGATGTTCATCCAATCTTTGCAAATCGGCAATTAATTTCACATCAGCGGACTCAAAACGCGACAAAGCGCTACCCGCTTCGCCATTCGGCGTGGCGCTTTCCGGACCGCCAAAACGCAACCATTCCGCCGGGACGCCCAACCATTGGGCAATCATGCGCAATTTCTCTTGCGTAGGAATTGCTTCACCTACTAACCATTTCCTAGCTGCATGCACGGTAATCGGGCGCCCGTCGAAACGGATATTGAATTCCCGGGCCAGTCTGGTCGGGCTGTCTGGAGAATAATGGGCGTTTTTGAGAGCCAACTGAAGTCGCTGGCTGAAGCTTTCGCGTTCGTTAGAAGAATTCATAGGTGTACTATTTCATGTTGTAACATGAAAGTCAGTTTCTTGAATGACCATACAGATTGTTACATTTGAAAAAAGTATCAATTAACAATTAACACTCCTGCCGACCTTTTCAGGTGAAAATGTAGGCCGAATTTTCTCTTGTGATTCTGTGTGGCTTCGGGTCAGATTCGCGGCTAGCCTTGATTTTCGCACTGCAGCACGATTCAAAGCCTCGGTTTGGCATTACAACGTACGGTATCGGATAATGCCCTCCTCTACCGAGACGCGCAATGCCCATGTCATACAATTTCTTGTAGACAAAGTTTTCAGAAGGGCCATTTTGTTTCCAACATGGAAACGATATGAACAACATACTCACAGTGCAACGTTGTTCTTTGATCGTGTCGGCTGGAAAGAATCTGTGCCCAAAAATTTTACTGCCATTGCAGCGAAAAGAATGTCGCTGTTATGCCAGGAAAGCTCTTTTTGGTGTCATCTTGGCCACCAACTCTCGATCTTAAGCGCGTTTGCGCAAGAAGAATCAATTTATTTTCAGCAATTGTTGCCTTATTCGCCAAATTCCCCCATTCACGCCTTTCTTTGTTGCAGCACGGGCAGGGCACGCTACAATAGTATTGACGTTGACGTAAACGGCACTTTGCCATCATTGCCTCGCAGCACCCACCCAGCTACCGACCACCCATGCAACCGACACCGCCCGCAGCAATGACGACCTATACCATTACCGAACTGGCGCGGGAATTCGACATCACGGCGCGCGCCATCCGTTTCTATGAAGACCAGGGCTTGCTCAGCCCGAAACGCGAAGGCGCCGGGGGGCGCAGCCGCGTCTACACGCCGCGCGATCGCACCCGCTTGAAACTGACCCTGCGCGGCAAGCGCCTGGGCCTGGCGCTGTCGGAGATCAAGAGCCTGGTTGACATGTACGAGTCGCCGAAGGACACGCGTGCGCAGATGGACCGCTTCCTGGGCGTGCTGGCGCAGCACCGGCAGACGCTGGAGCAGCAGCGCATCGATATCGAAATGGCGCTGGCGGAAATCAGCGCGCATGAAGACGCGTGCGCGCGCATGCTGGCGGACTTGAACCTTGATCAGGCGCACACAAACTAGGCAGGCACGCGGCGCACGGCTGCCGCGCGCGTCACTTGACGTTTACGTAAACGTCACAACTGAGTATCATAGCTTCACTGACCCGGCATCCATGACCGCCACACTTATAACGACGAGGACGACATGCTCCATCTTCCAGGCTTGACCTTTGACCACGGCGACGACATCGCCTCCTTGCGCGAAGCGATCCAACAATTTGCCGCCGCCGAAATCGCGCCGCGCGCGGCCGAAATCGACCGCACCGACCAGTTCCCCATGGACCTGTGGCGCAAGATGGGCGACATGGGCTTGCTCGGCATCACCGTCAGCGAAGAATACGGCGGCGCCGGCATGGGTTACCTGGCGCATATCATCGCCATGGAAGAGATCTCGCGCGCCTCGGCCTCCGTCGGCCTGTCCTACGGCGCCCACTCGAACCTGTGCGTGAACCAGATCAAGCGCAACGGCACGGCCGAGCAAAAAGCCAAATACCTGCAGAAACTGATCACAGGCGAGCACATCGGCGCGCTGGCCATGTCGGAACCGAACGCGGGCTCGGACGTCGTCAGCATGAAGCTGCGCGCCGACTTCAAGGGCGACCGCTGGGTCTTGAACGGCACCAAGATGTGGATCACCAACGGCCCCGACGCGGACGTGCTGGTGGTGTACGCGAAAAACGACCTGGAAGCGGGCGCGCGCGGGATGACGGCGTTCCTGATCGAAAAGAATTTCAAGGGCTTTTCCATCGCGCAAAAGCTCGACAAGCTGGGCATGCGCGGCTCGCACACGGGGGAACTGGTGTTCCAGGATTGCGAAGTACCGGCCGAAAACGTACTGGGCGGCCTGGGCAAGGGCGTCAACGTGCTGATGTCGGGCCTCGATTTCGAGCGCACCGTGCTGTCCGGCGGCCCGCTGGGCATCATGCAGGCCTGCATGGACCTGGTCGTGCCTTATGTGCATGACCGCAAGCAGTTCGGCCAGGCCATCGGCGAATTCCAGTTGATGCAGGGCAAACTGGCCGATATGTATTCGACCATGATGGCGTGCAAGGCCTATGTGTATGCCGTGGGCCAGGCCTGCGACCGCGCCACCACGCCGGAAGCCGTGCGCCAGTTGCGCAAGGACGCGGCCGGGGCGATTCTGTATAGTGCGGAGAAGGCGACCTGGATGGCGGGCGAAGCGATCCAGGCCCTGGGCGGCAACGGCTACATCAATGAGTATCCGGCCGGCCGCCTGTGGCGCGATGCCAAGCTGTACGAAATCGGCGCCGGGACCAGCGAAATCCGCCGCATGCTGATAGGCCGCGAACTGTTTGCGGAAACCAAGTAAGCACGGGCGCGCGACGATCGACTGGGTGATGAGCCATTCATGCGAGCACAGATATGACGCACATTGCCTTCCCCAAATTGCTCTCTTCGCAGATTGCATTCGATATCGCGCGCACCATCCGCGACGGCTTCGACAAGCATTACCGCCTGTTCCGCGCCACCAGCCAGCAAGCCAAGCAGTATTTCGAGCAAGGCGCCTGGGCTGCGGCGCAAACGGCGGCCCGCGAGCGCATCGACTTTTACGACAAGCGCGTGCAGGAATGCGTGCAGATGCTCGAAGATGAGTACGAAGAGTCGGAGTTAAGCGACGAAGTGTGGCGCGAACTCAAGCTGCACTACATCGGCATGCTGACGGAACACAAGCAGCCGGAACTGGCGGAAACCTTCTTCAATTCCGTCTGCTGCAACATCCTGCACCGCACGTATTTCAATAACGACTATATTTTCGTGCGTCCCGTCGTTTCCACGGAATACATCGAGACGCAAGACCCGGTGCCCACCTACCGCGTGTATTACCCGGGCCAGGACGGCTTGCGCCGCACCCTGACGCGCATGGTGAACAACTTCCAGCTGGACTGCGCATTTGCCAGCCTGGAACGCGACGTGGCCCAGGTGGAAGCGCGCCTGCAGCAACTGTTCGGCGCCGACCGGCTGGAACCGAACCACCAGCTCCAGGTCTTGACCAGTTTGTTCTACCGCAACAAGGGCGCCTATCTTGTCGGCAAGGGCATCAACGGCAACCGCGAATACCCGTTCGTCGTGCCCATCCTGCACAACCGGCACGGCAAGCTGGTACTCGACACGGTGCTGTTCGAGCAGCAACAGATTGCCGTGCTGTTTTCGTTTACGCGCGCGTATTTCCTGGTGGATATGGAAGTGCCGTCGGCCTATGTGCAATTCCTGCGCAGCTTGCTGCCACGCAAACCGCGCAGCGAAATCTATACGATACTGGGCCTGCAAAAACAGGGCAAGACGCTGTTTTACCGCGACTACCTGCAGCACCTGAAACACTCGTCGGACCACTTCGAAAGCGCGCCCGGCATCCGCGGCCTGGTGATGCTGGTGTTTGCCCTGCCGTCGTTTCCATATGTCTTCAAGGTCATCAAGGATTTTTTCCCGCCGCCCAAGGAAACCACGCGCGCGCAAGTCCAGCAAAAGTATTTGCTGGTGAAACACCACGACAGGGTGGGCCGCATGGCCGATACGCTCGAATATTCCAATGTGGCCTTTCCCCGCGCCCGTTTTGCCGCGGAACTGCTGGCCGAGCTGAAACAGTTCGCCCCCTCGCTGATCGAAGAAGACCAGGAGCAGATCATCATCCGCCACCTGTACATCGAGCGGCGCATGGTGCCGCTGAACATGTGGCTGAGCAATGCCGAAAAGGAAGGCCGCGATGACCTGGTCGAACACGCCATCATCGAGTACGGCAACGCCATCAAGGAACTGGTGGCGGCGAATATCTTTCCGGGCGACATGCTGTATAAAAACTTTGGCGTGACCCGTCATCAGCGTGTCGTATTTTACGATTACGATGAAATCGAGTACATCACCGATTGCCAGTTCCGCGTCATTCCCCAGGCGCGCACGGAGGAGGAGGAAATGTCGGCCGAACCGTGGTATCCCATCGGCAAGCACGATGTGTTTCCCGAACAATTCGGCACCTTCCTGCTGGGCAATCCCCGCATCCGCCGCTATTTCATGCAGCACCATGCCGACCTGCTGACGGCGCAATATTGGCAGGCGCGCAAGCAGCGCATCCTCGACGGCCATATCGAGGACGTCTTCCCGTACCCGCAGCACCTGCGTTTTTGTATGCAGTCACCTTCCCACCCCCAACCGGAGATCCAACATGAATGATCCAGTCGTAATCGTCGGTGCCGCGCGCACCCCCATGGGCGCCTTCCAGGGCGATTTTTCCAACGTCACCGCCAGCGACCTGGGCGCCGTGGCCATTCGCGCCGCCGTGGAACGGGCCGGCGTGGCGCCGGATGCCGTTGAACACGTGTTTTTCGGCAATTGCCTGATGGCCGGCCAGGGCCAGGCGCCCGCCCGCCAAGCCTTGCGCAAGGCTGGCTTGCCCGATTCCACGGGCGCCGTGACCTTGTCGAAAATGTGCGGCTCGGCCATGCAGACGACCATGTTCGCGCATGACACCTTGCTCGCCGGCAGCGCCGACGTGGTGGTGGCGGGCGGCATGGAATCGATGACCAACGCCCCCTACCTGGTGCCGAAGGCGCGCGGCGGCTACCGCATCGGCCACGGCATGATCTATGACCACATGATGATGGATGGCCTGGAAGACGCCTACAGCCGCGATGAAAAGGGCAATGCACGCTCGATGGGCACGTTTGCCGAAGAGTGCGCCAGCCAGTACGGCTTCACGCGCGAAGCGCAGGATGCGTTCGCCATCGAGTCCGTCAAACGCGCGCAAGCGGCCACCAAGGATGGCAGTTTCGCATGGGAAATCGTGCCCGTGACCGTTTCCGGCCGCGGCGGCGACACCATCGTCAGCATCGATGAAGGCCCGCAAAAGGCCCGCCTGGAAAAAATCCCGACCTTGAAAGCCGCCTTCAAGAAGGACGGCACCATCACGGCCGCCTCGTCTTCCTCGATCAACGATGGCGCGGCAGCCCTGGTGCTGATGCGCGAGTCGATGGCGAAAAAACTCGGCTGCACCGTCATCGCGAAAATCCACGGCCACGCCACGCATGCGCAGGCACCGAACGAATTCACCACGGCCCCCATCGGCGCGGTGAAAAAGCTGTACGCCAAGACGGGCTGGAGCAGCAGCAATGTGGACTTGTTCGAGATCAATGAAGCGTTCGCGGCCGTGCCCATGGCCGCCATGCACGACCTCGACATTCCGCACAGCAAGATCAACATCCACGGCGGCGCGTGCGCGCTGGGCCACCCGATCGGCGCCTCGGGCGCGCGCATCATCGTCACCCTGCTGGGTGCCTTGAAAAAAACCGGCGGCAAGCGCGGCGTGGCAGCCCTGTGCATCGGCGGCGGCGAAGCGACGGCGATGGCGATCGAACTGGTATAAGCTGCACTGAAGCACGGGCGCGCGCGGCGTGGACACGTTCGCTGCGCGCCTTTTCATTGGATGAACCCGGGAGAAAACTCATGCCAACCGCATTGATCATCGGCGCCTCGCGCGGCATCGGCCACGCCATCGTCCGTCAATACCGCCACGATGGCTGGCGCGTGATCGCCACGGCGCGCACACAAGACGCTTGCGACGCCCTCAGGCAGCTGGGCGCCGAAGCGCACCAGCTCGACGTGACGGACGTGGGCGGCTGTGCCGGCCTGGGCTGGAAGCTCGACGATGAAAAGCTCGACGTGGCCATCCTCAACGCGGGCGTGTATGGCCCCCGTCACGACGGTTCCCCCACGCAAGAAGATTTCGACGCCGTCATGCACACGAACGTGCTGGCGGCCATGCGGCTGCTGCCGCTCCTCGCGCCGCTGGTGGCCCATGCCAAAGGGAAACTGGCCGTGCTGTCCTCGCACATGGGCTCCCTGAGCGAACGGGGCAACCCCAGCGGTTCGCTGTACCGCGCCAGCAAGGCCGCCCTGAATTCCGTGCTGATCGACACTAGCCTCGTGCATGGCCCGCGAGGCGTCAGCTGCGTCGCGTTCCACCCGGGCTGGGTACGCACGGACATGGGCGGCGCCGGCGCCGATATTTCGCCCGAGGAAAGCGCTGCCGGCATCCGCGCCACCCTGGCCAGCCTGCCGGCCACGGACAAGGCCGTGTTCCGCAACTACGATGGCAAGCCCATCGGCTGGTAATTCCCGCATCCACCATAAAAACAAACGAGACGACGTCCCATGATACTCAATGAAGAACAGACCATGATCCAGGAAGCGCTGCGCAGTTTTTCGCGCGAGCGCCTGGCGCCCAACGCGGCCCGCTGGGACAAGGAACACCATTTTCCGAAGGAAGAATTGCAGGAACTGGCCGCGCTGGGCGCCTTTGGCGTGGCCGTGCCGGAAGCACTCGGTGGCGCCGGCCTCGACTATGTATCGCTGGCCCTGGTGCTGGAAGAAATCGCCGCCGGCGATGGCGGCACCTCGACCATCATTTCCGTCAACAATTGCCCCGTGTGCAGCATCGCCATGATGTACGCGAATGACGCGCAACAGGAACAGTGGCTGCGCCCGCTGGCGCAAGGCGCCATGCTGGGGGCGTTTTGCCTGACGGAACCGCACACGGGCAGCGACGCGTCGGCCCTGCGCACCACGGCCACGCGCGACGGCAATGACTACGTCATCAATGGCACGAAGCAATTCATTACCAGCGGCAAGTATGCGGACGTGGCCATCGTCATGGCCGTCACCGACAAGGCGGCCGGCAAGCGCGGCATCAGCGCCTTCTGGGTACCGACGAACACGCCAGGCTACATCGTGGCGGGACTGGAACAGAAGATGGGCCAGCATTCGTCGGACACGGCGCAAATCCTGTTCGACAACTGCCGCATCCCGGCGGAAAATTTAATAGGCGAAGAAGGACAAGGCTACAAGATCGCCCTGTCCGGCCTGGAAGGCGGACGCATCGGCATCGCTTCGCAAGCCGTGGGCATGGCGCGCGCCGCGTACGAAGCAGCCCTGCAGTACGCACGCGAGCGCGAAAGTTTCGGTAAACCCATCTACGAACACCAGGCCGTGCAATTCCGCCTGGCCGACATGGCCACGCAGATCGAAGCAGCGCGCCAGCTGATCCGCCACGCGGCGGCCATGAAGGATGCGGGCCTGCCGTGCCTGAAGGAAGCGGCCATGGCCAAGCTGTTTGCGTCGGAAATGGCGGAAAAAGTGTGCTCGGACGCCATCCAGGTGCACGGCGGCTACGGTTACGTGTCCGATTTCCCCGTCGAGCGCATCTACCGCGACGTGCGCGTGTGCCAGATTTATGAGGGGACCAGCGATATCCAGAAGATTTTGATTGCGCGGGCGTTGTAAATGCTGGGGTCAGACCCCCACATGCGCTGGCGCGGAGCTTTGCGTTAGCGGTGTTGTGGGTCTGACCCCATACGCCAACTATGGACGAAAAAAAGCCCGCTAAAACGCGGGCTTGTTCCAATGTATTACCAATGCTTTAATCGTGTCATGGACGCCAGTGCTATCTGCAAAGTGCCTCCTGATTTTCGGACTCCCATGCTATCTGCATGGTGACTCCAAGGTGTAAATCGACCATCGTATCCGGAATTACAAAATCCACTCTTCGCGCTGTCACGCCATCGACATTACACCTGTCGGTCGCCGCGCTGAAACTGGATGGTGAGATAATTTGCTGCCAAATCTCAATCACTGAACGAAGTATAACACAGCATTTTGTGCGATGCAACAACCTTTTTAAATCAAGTCCTTAGCGCCAACGGCTTGTCCTCTTCACCGCCACGGGCCACTCTTTCGTATTCGGAAATCACTTGCGCGCCCAGCAGCAGCAGGGTCGCGCCGATTTCCAGACTGAACATGACGACGATGGCCGTCGTCATCGAGCCATACACGACGTTGACCTGCGACAAGGTGGAAAAATACCAGACCAGCACATGGCGGGCGATTTCCCACAGCAGGGCCGCCGTCACGCCGCCGATCAGCGCATGCGTAATCGACAATCTTCCGACCGGCATGACCAGGTAGATCGAACTGAGCACGAGGATTTCGCCCCCCAGCCCCAGCAAATACAGCAGCACGCCGGACACGCCTTCCAGGCCCCAGTCGTGGCGCAAGAAGCGCACGCTTTCCTCGCCCATCACCTGCAAGCCACCCGCCACCAGGGTGATCAGCAAAATACCGATGCCCAGGCACAGGATGTAGCAGTACGGCAGCACGGCGGAAATGAGGAAATGGCGGCGGCGGATGGCCACGCGGTGGATGAAAATCACGCTCATGGCGTTTTCCAGCACGGTAAACGCCAGCGAACTGAAAAACAGCATGGTCAGCAGCAGCAGCCAGCCGATCACGCCCCGGTTGTCGAGAAAATGCGCAATCTCGCCCACGATGGCTTTCGATTGCCCCGGCACCAGCCATTCCAGGTAATGGCCTATGGTTTGCAGCAATTCGTCCTGCGCGATCACGTGCGACAGGGCCACCACCACCAGCATCAGCAGGGGCACGATGGAGAGCAGCGAGTAATATGCGACGGCGCCCGCCAGCAGCAAGCCCTGGTTGGCGCGGAAACCCTTCAGCACCTGCAGCACGAAGGCCAGCGGATGGCTGAGGATGTAGGTACTGGCGTGGCGGTTGATCATGTCGGAAACGGTGAAGAAGGCGGCGCGGCCTCGTGCCACGCCTGCAATCACACTAGCATACTGACAATCGCCCCGCTGCACCGTGCGCTAGCAGACGGCCGGCTCCAACAAGGTCAAGGTTTGCCGGTCCGCATCCAGGGTCGCCAATATGCCCATCGGTAGCGTGAACTGGTGGCGGATGTGGCCGAATGAGTAGCCGCTGACGGCCGGCACGCGCAAAGGCTGCAAATGCTGGTCCAGGGTGGCATCGAGGGTCAGCGCAGTATCGCCCTCGGCCGCCTCGCAATGCTCGAAGATGCCCAGCATCAAGGCCGCCGCCTGCTTGAAGCCCACGGACAGGTCGAGCTGGCACAGCATGCGGTCGATGCGGTACGGCACTTCGTTGATTTCTTCGAGGAAAAGGATGCTTTCGCGGAAATCGGCCGCATACGGTGTGCCAGCCAGCGCGCTGACCATGCACAGGTTGCCACCCGTCAAGCGTCCCGTCGCCTGGCCGCCGTGCACGGTGCGGATGGCGAAGTTCGGCTGCGTCTGCGCGCGGCGGTGATTCTCCAGCGCCATCGGGATCGTGTAATTGTCTTGCGGCGTCATCAGCACGTTGTGCAGCTGCGTCACCGTGTAGTCGGAAAACGTGGACGAGGCCACTGGCCCGTGGAACGTCACCAGGCCCGTCTGGCGGCCGATGGCCAGGTGCAGGGCCGTGATGTCGGAATAGCCGATCAGCACTTTCGGGTTGGCGCGGATCAAGGCATAGTCGAGCAGCGCCAGCAGGGAAATGCAGCCGGAGCCGCCGCGGATGGCCCAAATCGCCTTGACTTCCGGGTCGGCGAAGGCCGCATGCAGATCGTCGAGGCGCTGCTGCACCGTGCCCGCATAGTTGCCGTGCACGGCGCGGATATTCGCGCCCAGGCTGGCGCGCAGTCCCAGCGATGCGATATTGCGCTGGGCCTTGGCGATGGCGTCCTCATCCGTAAAACCGCCCGGTGCGATGATGGCGACCAGGTCGCCTTCGCGCAGACGCGCCGGTTTGATCAATGCGTGTTGCTGCTGTTGCATGCGTTTGCCCTTCCCTTGCGCGGCCGCCGCCCACGCCGGTGTGCCTGCCGCCCCCAAAGTGGCGGCCAGCAAGCCGCCGAAGCGACGCCGGCTGAGATTGGTCTGACTGGACATGCGGCCCTTTCCTGAAATAAAAACGGCGACGCCAGGCGCCGCCGCACGAGGTTAGCACGCCAGCGGGATCGCCGCCGGCAGCGCTGCCTTACATGAACTTGTACTTCAGCTGGAACGACAGCGAACGGCCGCGTGGATCGGCCACGCGCGGGTCCCAGCCGGCGCCCACCACTTCATCCACGTTGTGCGCGGTGAACGGTGGATCGCGGTCGAACAGGTTCTGGATGCCCACGGTAATCGTCGTATTTTTGAAGCCCGTGTACGTGCCCGACAAGTTATACGTGGTGTAGCTGGACACATCCGGCTTGAAGCCCGGTGGCGGCGCGCCTTTGCCATTATTCGGTACCTGGTCTTTGTAGCCTGACGAAAAACTCTGGATCAGCAAGCCGCTCCAGTCGCCGCGCGACACGCCGAAGCTGGCATTGTGTTTCCAGCGCAGGTACAGATCGCGCGTATAAAACTTGCCGACCAGTTCCTGGTATTCCTGGCCTTGATATTCGGCAAACTTGAAGCTGTCCATATACGTGCCGTCCAGGGTCGCCGTCCATTTCGCGTCCTGGATCTTGCCTTCGCCGCGCAAGCCCACGTCGAGGCCGCGCACGCGGCTGCCTGCCGCATTGATCCAGCCCGCCTGCACGTACTCGATGGTGCCGTCCGGATTGCGGTGGATGTACTGGTTCAGCGCCTGGTAATTGGACAGCACGATTTGCGGCGTGCGGTTCAGGATGCGGTCCTTGGTGTTGATGGCCCAGTAGTCGAACGAGGCGGAATAGCCCTTGACCGGCTCGATGACAAAACCGACGCTGCCCTGCTTCGACGTTTCCGGCTTCAGATTCGTGTTGCCGCCCGTCCTGTAGTCGAGGCGGTCGATGGCGCAGTACTCGGGCACGCCAGGATGCTTGGCGCAGCCTTCCTGGTCGACCACGCCGTTTGGCAGTTCCTGGCTCAGCGAACCGGAATACAGCTGCTGGAAGCTCGGCGCGAGGAAACCCTTGCTGGCCGAACCACGGAACAGCAGGAAGTCGGTCGGCTGGTAGCGGAAGGCCACTTTCGGATTCGTCGTCGCGCCCACCAGGCTGTAATCGTCGCGGCGGATGGCCAGCTGCATTTCCAGGTCCTTCGTCACCGGTACCAGCAACTCGGCATACACGGCCTTGACGGTACGGCTGGCATCTTTTAATGCGGCATTGCCTGGCGACAGCAAAATCTGCGTGGCATCGACATCTTGCGCAAAGCTGTAACCTTCGCGGCGCAAGTCAAAACCGGCCGCCATGGCCAGCGCACCGGCCGGCAGCTGGAACAGCTCGCCCGAAACGGCACCGTCGATCTGCGTCAGGGTCGTCTTGCCGTGCTGGAAGTCGCCACGGAACTTGGTCGATTCGATCAATTGCTTGGCCGCTTCCGTCTGGCTCTGGCCGGCGCCCACCCACGGATCGATGATGCCGCTGGCCAGCGCCGCGTACAGCTTGTCCGTGTAGGAATAGCCATCCGTCAGCTTGGTCTTGGTGCTGCTTTCTGCGCGCGAAATGCCGGCCTTGTAATCCCACTTGCCAAAGTTGCCTTCAAAACCCACCAGCACGCGGGCATTGTCGGTGGTGTTTTCCTGCGTGCGGTTGCCCACGTCATTCGCGCGCCATTTGTAGGAAATCGGCTTGGTCTTGTCAAACGTTGGGATGTAGGCCGACAGGTCCTGGTAATACGCGCCGCCGACCGGATACAAATTCTTGTTGGCGACGGTCGCCTGCACCTGCATCGGCGTCAAAATCGCCGTGGCCTTGGTGCGCGAACCGAGCACTTCGACAAACATGCGGTGGTCGGGCGCCAGCTGGAAGGTGCCGCGCGACAGCAGATTGGCCCGCTCGACAGGGAATTGCAGCACATAGTCGGCGCCATAATCGTACGCGCAGGAATACGTGGTGCGCAGCGGCGAGGTCACGTCTTTCCACAGCGCCGTCTGGTACTGCGACATGCCGGCGATGCTGTCGCACTTGCCCTGGAAGCTCAGCGGATTGGCTTGCAGGTATTTGTTCGGATCGCCAGGCAGCTGGAACGAAGTGCCCAGCGCCGTGCCCGTGCCCGCCATCTGGTTGGCAAACGGCGTGCCCGTGGTATCGGGCGACAGGCCGCGGCCCGGCTGGTAGCCGTTGACGAAGGAGCGGTCGCGGCCGTTGAGCTGCTGCGCCTTGTCGACGGTCAGGCTGGCCATGATGTTGTAGCGGTCCTCCTCCAGCGAGCCGGTGCCGGCCAGGAGCGAGGCGCGGCGCGTGGCGCCGCCGCCTGCCTGCGTGTCGTTGGTGGAAACGGACGCTTCCACGCCGCTGTAATTGGTTTTCAGAATGAAATTGATCACGCCGCCGATGGCGTCCGTGCCGTAGATGGCCGAGGCGCCGTCCTTGAGGATTTCCACGCGTGAAATCGCGCCCAGCGGAATCGAGTTCAAGTCGACCGACTTGCCGCTGGCGCCGTGCGTGGCGATGCGGCGACCGTTCAACAGCACCAGGGTGCTCGACGGCCCCAAGCCGCGCAGCGAGGCAAACGAAGCGCCGCCGCTGACCCGGTCGGCATCGGCGCCAAACACGTTATTGCCCGAAGTCATGTTATCGGCGCCCGTGCCATTCGCCGACAGGGTGCGCACCAGTTGCTCGGTCGACGTGATGCCCTGCTTTTCGATCTGGTCAAACGTGATGACTTGCACCGGCAGCGCGCCTTCCTTGGCTACCCGCTTGATGCTGCTGCCCGTCACTTCGACCCGTTGCATCGCTGGTGCCGCCGCTTGCTGTGCCATCACCGGCCCCACCACCCCCATCAATGCCACCAACTGCGCTAGCTTCTTCAATTTCACAGGTCTTCTCCTTGTTGGGCAATCGAAACTTGAGTTCTCAAGTCAGGCTGTATAGACATGTCGCAACGTCTGTCTCACAGTACATTTTTTTATGACATTTGCGCATGACTTTATTTGTTTTCATTTTCAGAGTAGCGCGATGCATCCGGGCCCAGCCAATGAAAAATGCTTTCCTAACCATAACTTTTTGGAATGAATGCCCTTTTCAGCGACGTGGTCACTTGCCTGCGGGGCTAGCCCTGGTTTTATCCACGTCCAGATAGCGCCAGGACGTGAATTCCACGGGGTGGCGCCTGTAGTTTTTTAGCCACGGTTGCTGCAGGTCGGCAGAGATGGGATGCGTCAGCAACACCCACGGCGTGTAAGCGTGGATCAGCTGAAACAGGTCGAAGTACAGACTGCGTCGGCGCGGCGTATCGGATAGCAGGCGCGCCTCCTCATAGCGTTTATTGTAATCGGGCAAGTTGAAGCGGGCATAGTTGGCGCGGCCAACGTTGCCGCCATACAACAATTGCATAAAGTTATCGCCATCAGGGAAGTCGGCGATCCAGTTGGTCTCGAACATCTGCACCTTGCCCAGGCGCGAGGCCTTGATGATTTCCGTCTTCTTGTCGCTTTTAAATTCCACGCGCAGGCCGATGGCGTTCAGGTTGCGGCGCCACAATTCGTCGCGCAAGCGTCCCACTGTGCTCGGCTCCGTGTGCATGGTGAGCAGCAAGGGCGTGCCGTCCGGCTGAGTGCGGAAACCATCGTGACCCGCCTTGTAGCCAAAGCGGTCCAGCAAGGCACGCGCCAGCGCCGGATCATAGCCGACGGGGCTGCGGTAATGCCTGTCGTAACCGAGCACATTCGGCGGCAGCGGCGACTGGGCCGGCAAGGCCAGCCCCTTTTTCAGCAGCGCGATGTCTTCGCGGCTGTTGTAGCTGAGGGCGATGGCGCGCCGCAGGGCCAGCTTGTCCTTGCTCGTGCCGCCCAGCACGGGGTCGTCCATGTTCATCCACATGTAATACGTCTGCAGCACGGGAAAGCGCGTCAGCTGCAAGCCCTTGGCGGCCAGCGCCGGTTTCAGCGCGCCGTTTTCCAGCACCATGTCCGTCATCGATTCCGGCACTTGCTCCAGGTAATCGAACTCGCCTTTCAGAAAACCCAGCATGCGCGATTGATATTCCTCGACGATGCGCACCTCGATGCGCTCAACCAGGGGCAAGCGCTTGCCTTCCAGCGCGGTCGCGATGGCGCGCGCGTCCGGCGGCAAGGCGGCCAGCGCCTTGGCCTCGGTATGGAATACGGTGGCACGGAAAGTCGGATTGGCTTGCAGCACGATCTTATCGCTGCGTTTCCATTGCTGCACCAGGAACGGTCCCGTGCCCACGGGGTGATTGCCGATCTGCCCTGCCGCCGGGTACGCTTCGGCCACTTCGCGCGCCACCACACCGGTGGCCGGCATGGCCAGGTAAAACAGGAAGTTCGGATCGACGCCGTTCAGGCGGATGCGCAGGGTGTATTTGTCCAGCGCCTGCAAGCCGGCGATCGGCGTGTCGTAGCTGAATTTGGCTTTCAGGGCCGCATCACCGACCAGCTTGTCTTCCAGCAGGAACAACCACGGCGACTTCAGGGCGGGATCATACAGCCGCGTCAGACTGTAGACGTAATCCTGCGCCGTCACTTCGCGCGGCTTGCCCTTGAAGGCCGGATCGGGGGTGAAGAAAATACCGGGTTGGATCTGGAAGATATACGTGCGGCCGCCATCCTCGACTTTCGGCATGCCGCGCGCCGTATTGCCCTGCAGTTGCACCGGGCGCGCCAGGTAGTCATAGCGCAGCAGCGGGTCGAAGATGTTTTCCATCAAGTTCAGGCTGGCCAGGTCGGACGCCACGGCCGGGTCCAGACCCGTCTCACTGGTGCTGAGGAACAAATGTAAAGTCTTGCCGGCGCCGGCAGCATCGGCGGCGGCATGCGCGGGCGCAGTGAAAAGCGTCAACAGGGCCAGGCCGGCGGCGCAGGCAGTTTTGCGTAAAAACATCATCAGTGATCCAGTGCAGACAAAGGTAACAAACAGCGATAAGCGACAGGCATCCCCCACACTACGCGGGCAAGCTATGGGGCGCCAATGAAAACAGGCT
Source organism: Janthinobacterium sp. JF4 (assembly GCF_059617925.1). Lineage (NCBI taxonomy): Bacteria > Pseudomonadati > Pseudomonadota > Betaproteobacteria > Burkholderiales > Oxalobacteraceae > Janthinobacterium > Janthinobacterium sp. JF4. Next base: position 119,275 of record NZ_JCAQAV010000011.1, read on the forward strand.
GCCAGCTTATAACTTTTTGGCATGCGATTGCTGCATTCTTTCATCAACTCGTATCGGGCTGCCCCTATACTTTGTTTGCAGACATTTTTCACTCCCGACACACAAAACTGATCGCATATGGCACTTAATTACATCTGGTCCGGCTTTTTCCTCGTTGGCTTCCTGGCCGCAGTGCTGCAGTGGCTGTTTCTCGGCGATACCGATATCTTCAAGCGCATCATCGATGGCACGTTCGAAACGGCGCGCATGGGCGTGATGGATATCGCCCTGCCGCTGGCCGGCGTGATGACCTTGTGGCTGGGCATCATGAACATCGGCGAAAAGGCGGGCATCGTCGGCTGGCTGGCGAAAGTGATCGCACCCTTCTTTTCGCGCATCTTCCCGGAAATTCCGAAAGACCATCCCGCGACCGGCCACATGGTGATGAATTTCTCGGCCAACCTGCTGGGCCTGGACAATGCCGCCACGCCATTCGGCTTGAAAGCCATGGAAAGCCTGCAAACCTTGAACCCGAACAAGGAAGAGGCGACGAATGCGCAAATCATGTTTTTGGTGCTGCACACCTCGGGCCTGACCTTGATTCCGCTGGCCATCATGGCGCAGCGCTCCATCCTCGGCGCGGCCGACCCATCTGACATCTTCATCCCGTGCATGATCGCCACCTATGTGGCCACCATGGTCGGCATCATCACGGTGTCCATCAAGCAGCGCATCAACTTGCTCAACCGGGTCGTGCTGGGCTGGATGGGCGGCATGACGAGCGCCATCGTCGCCATGATCTGGTACTTCACGCAATACCTGACGAAGCAGGAAATCGAGCTGGTCTCCAAAGTGGTCAGCAACCTGGTGTTGATCAGTGTCATTGCCATTTTCATCATCGGCGCGCTGCGCAAGAAGGTCAACGTGTATGACGCCTTCATCGAGGGGGCGAAGGGCGGCATCCAGACCTCGATCACCGTGATTCCCTACCTGGTCGGCATGCTGGTGGCCATCAGCGTGATCCGCAACGCGGGCGTATTCAATTTCCTGATGAGCGGCATGAACTGGTTCTTCGCCAACCTGGGCATCAATACGGACTTCGTGCCCGCCTTGCCGACGGCCATGATGAAGCCGCTCAGCGGCTCCGGCTCGAAGGCCATGATGATCGACGCCATGAATACCTACGGCGTCGACTCCTTCGTCGGCCGCCTGGCCTGCGTCTTCCAGGGCTCGGCCGACACCACCTTCTATATCGTGGCCCTGTACTTCGGCTCGGTGGGCATCCGCAAGACGCGCTATGCGATCACGGCCGGCCTGATCGCGGATCTGGCTGGCGTGATCACCGCCGTCTTCGTCGCCTACGTCTTTTTCCACTAAGGAGCACCATGTTACGTCCTGTTCTGATGGCTGCGCTGTTGGCGGGTCTTGGCCTGTCCACGGCCCACGCGCAATTGCCCGAGTCCGTCAGCCTGCTGCTGCGCAGCGCGAATATCCCCGAAGACGCCATGGGCGCCATCGTCTTGCGCGGCAACACCACCGTGCTGTCGCATGGCGCCGAGCGCAGCATGCAGCCCGCGTCCACCATGAAGCTGGTGACGACGGCCGTGGGCCTGGAACAGCTGGGGCCCATCTTCCGCGGCCGCACGGAGTTGCGCACCAGCGCCGACGTCATCAATGGCGTACTGAAGGGCGACTTGATCCTGCGCGGCGGCGCCGACACGGATTTCAATGCGGATGTGCTGGAGCACATGCTGCAAACCCTGCGCAACCAGGGCATCGTGAAAATCAAGGGCGACCTGATCCTCGACCGCCAGTTGTTCCAGCCAGCTCGGCCCGACATCGGCACGCTGCCCTTCGACGAATCGGCCGAGTTCCGCTACAACGTCATCCCCGATGCGTTATTGCTGAACACCAATCTGCTCGATATCAACATGAACTCGACGGAGCGGAAATTGAGTATCCTGATGCAGCCGGCGCTCGAGAACGTCAGCATCACGAGCGACATGAAGCTCATCAAGGGCAGCTGCGCCCGATGGGAAGATGGCTGGCGCCCGCCCGAATACCGGCGCGATGCGAGCGGCAAGCTGCAGGTGATCCTGCACGGCACCTTCCCGCAAAATTGCAACAAGGCCACCAGCATCAACGTGCTCGACCGCAACGATTATGCGGACCGTTTGTTCCGTGCGACCTGGAAACGCCTGGGCGGCACGATCACGGGAACGGTGCGCGAAGCGCCGGCAACAGGCTTGCCGCCGACGGCCGAACCGGTCGGCACGCGCATGCTGGCCGACCACGTGGCGCGCGCCTTGCCGGAAGTGCTGCGCGATATCAACAAGACGTCGGATAACACCCTGGCCCGCACGCTGTTCCTCAGCCTGGGCAGCTTGCAAAGCGATGGCTGGCTCGGCAGCCGCCCCGTCGCCATGGCGGCGCCGGAAGACACAGCCAGCCGCGCGCGACTGGTCATCCAGGCATGGTTCCAGCGGCACAATATCGACACCCAGGGCATGCTGGTCGACAACGGTTCCGGCTTGTCGCGCACGGGACGCATTGCACCGGCGCAAATGGCTGGCGTCTTGCAGGCGATGCAGCAAAGTCCGTGGGCGCCCGAGTTCCAGTCCAGCCTGCCCATCGTGGCGCTGGACGGCACCATGCGCAAGCGCCTGCTGAACAGCCCGGCAGCGGCGCGCGCGCGCATCAAGACGGGAACGTTGAAGAATGTGGTCGCCATCGCCGGCTATGTCCCTGACGCCAACAACCAGCTATGCGTGGTGGTCGCCATGATCAATAGCGACCTGGTGGGTAACGGCAATGGCCGCGCGGCCGTCGATGCGCTGATCGAGTGGGTCGCCAGGAGCGGCGCCATGCCGGTAGTTGCCGGCCAGTAAGGCCGACTAGGCCCGCGGTGTGCGTGCTGCGCTGGCGAAAGCCCGGCGCAACACGTACGCGGCGGCGGCGCTGATCAGCAAAACGGTCACCAGCGAAGCTTCCACGCCGAAGGTACCGCCGGTCAGCATGGCACTACCAGCCACTTCGCCGCGCAGCAGGCCATCCGTGGCCGCATGGCCCGACACCGTCGAAGAGAATACCTGGCCGACGCAATAATTCCAGCCGATATGCGTGCCGATGCACACCCACAGCCGGCGCGTCTGCATGTACAGGGCCGCCTGCAACACGCCATACGCGACAAGCGCGATGATCGCCAGCAGCGAAAAGCCGGCATTGGGCAAATGGGCCAGGGCGAATAGCAGAGACGAGATCACGATGGCAGCCTTGTTGCCCAGCGCACGTGCCGTCACGCCAAAGAGTACCCCACGAAACATCATCTCCTCGGCTATGCCGACCAGCACCAGTTCGGCCAGCGGGAGCAGCAACAAGATGCTCAGGGGGTTGACGCCGCTAAACTGATACACACCCAGCGCAGCGAGCACGACAAAGGTGAGGACGACCATGCCGGCGCCGAACAGCAGTCCACGTCCCAGTTCACGCGCCATGCCGGGCATCGCCAGTTCCACCGGCTGGCGCTTTTCGATGTGGCGCACATAGAAACGGTAGCCGCACCATACCAGTACTGTCGCCAGCAATTGTGGCCACAGGATGCGGTAGGACTTGTCCACCAGCCTGGAAGCGATAATCATGGTCAAGGGCACCGCGGCAAAGGTGAGCACCATGCCCAGCACGACCTGCACCAATGGAGAGGCCATCAGGCGCACCAAAGGGGATTTTCTCGTTGCCATGTTCAGAGTGTTATCCGTCATCGCTTTCCTCATGGGTTGTCAGGGAGTGGTTGTTACTTTTTGGCTTGCATCGCGGATACGCTCGCCGAATGAACGCTGTTCCAGTATCGTGATGGCTTGCGCCAGGCATGTGGATAAAGGAAATGCCAGTTCCGCATCCAGGCTGTCGGCGGCACACTTGGTCGCCTGCCAGCAAGTCTGCAAATGGGGCAACAAGGCCTCGCCCTCGCGGCTCAGGCGTACCACGCGCTGGCGGCCATCCTCGCCACCGGCAGCCACCATCAGCAAGCCTTCCTTTTTCATCAATGCCACCGTTTGCGTGACGGCTGGCTGCGTGATGCCCGCCAGCTCGGCCAGCTGGCCGATGGTCGCGCTCTGCTGTTGCGCCAGCACCCGCATCACCGGCGTGTAGCGCGGCCGGTAATCGAGGCCCGCGTCCGCATAAGCCTGCTGGACGGCGCCGTCGAGCAGTTCAATCAGGTGGCGTAGTTGTGTTCCGAGTCCTTGTTTCATGTAGCGATAGTAGCAGAATTTATATAAGCACTTATATAAATATTGGAAGCTGTTGCATGTCATGCACAAGGTGTCAGGCGAGTGCCTGAAAATGGGAGGGGAGCGCTAAGGAATCGCCAGACGAAAAAAAACCCCACCATTGCTGGCGGGGTTTTTCTCTTACTGCGAATAACAAGCCTGACGATAACCTACTTTCACACTGGTTGCAGCACTATCATCGGCGCAAAGTTGTTTCACGGTCCTGTTCGGGATGGGAAGGGGTGGGACCAACTTGCTATGGTCATCAGGCATAACTTGTACTGGCGTTTGTCCTCAATGGAGCGACAAAGCCTGAATCTGGAAGAAGCAAAGATTGGGGTAATGAATTGGTGTATCAACACACACGCAACGTTGTACCGTCTCATCCTCTGTACCTGCTAAGGTTATAGGGACAAGCCGTA